>JABEVJ010000112.1 GCA_013043985.1 Legionellales bacterium
CGGCTTATAGCTGTTTTAACAGCTTAAAAACTGAAATTGAGCGAGTTTTATGCGAAGTGGGCATGAAATACAAGATAACTTTTGCGTAAGTACTTATCTTTGCTCGTATATGTTGCTATGTTCTTAGCTGCACTTCGTCTTCGCTATAAATTTCCAGGTGTAAAGCGTGCATTTATAATTCCAGGAGGAAAAATAGGTTTATGGTTAGTGTGCTCAATGGGTTTATTAAGTTGCATTTTTACGATCGGCATAGGTTTTTTACCTCCGAGCCAAATCCCGGTTGGAAACTTGATGACCTATGAGTTAATTATTGGAATCGGGGTGTTGATAGGCTGTTTGTTACCTTTTGTATTGTATGGGCTAACAAATCGCATTCAGATGAGACACCAAGCAGTAGTAATTAACAGTTAAGGATAAAACATGAAAAATGTAATTAAAGAAGTATTTATTTCCTATGAAGAAAATAGAAAGATAATTGGTGGAATGCCGTATTTATCTGAAATTGATAATGATGATACCTTGGTGGCTTCAATGAAAATATGTGGTGATTATTTTCGTCAAGGACTCAATAAAAATACGATTGATGAGATAAGTGAATTTAAAGAGGAAGACGAAAGCACAGTGCTTATCATCCGGGGATTGCCGCTGGATATTAATATACCGCCTACACCCTACCTTAGCCGCTATTCTTTACAATCCATGCCATTAACCGTTGCTGTCAATATGGCTATTTACGATACATTAGGATTAAACCCAGTAACGTATTATGGAGAAAATGAAGGGCATTTATTCAGGCACGTTATTCCGACAAAAAAAGCGATAAATGAAAAAAGTTCCCATGGTTCGACTTACACCTTAGGGATGCATGTTGACAATTGTCACCTTCCTTTGCTGCCAGAAAAAATACGGGATAAATACTCATCTTGCCCCGAGTATTTATCATTATTTGGTGTTCGCTGTGATTTAAACGTCTATACAAAAATTTCACTATTAGACAGTGCACTTGCTCAACTTAATGCAGAGACTATCAGACAATTAGAGCAGCCGGATTTTTTGTTAAGAATGCCAGACTCTTTTGAACATCCACAGCAGTTTGAATTGCCTTTGTTAGTCGAAAATACAGATGGAATTTATTATAGTCGATTCGATAAAGAGTATACGGTACCTAAAAATGAGCAAGCCAAACAAGCTTTTCATCAATTAAATGATGCGTTATTATCGACCCAGGCAGTTCATTATTTTTTATTACAACCAGGTGATTTTATGATTTTTAAAAACCAACGGGTGACCCACTGCCGTGAAAGTTTTACACCTCGCTTCAATGGCATGGATCGCTGGTTACTACGTTTGTTTGGTGTTAGCGATATGAATCGAATGGTCTCGATCGATAAAAATCGTCCCTATTACCTTGCAGCATAAATAAAATGGTGAGTTATTTTGATAGTTGGCTAATGATTTTATCGGCTAGTCTACTTGGTTCTATGATCCCAGGGATCAGTTTTGCCCTGGTATTGAGAAACACCTTGAAGTCTTCCCGCGCAACAGGCATCTGGACAGCTTTTGGTTTGGCCATGGGCATGTCAATTTACGCACTGATTGTTTTATTGGGTCTGGCAATATTCATTATGCACAATACCGTATTATCGAATTTTATTCGATGGGGAGGAGCTGCATATTTAGCTTATATCGGTATAGGATGTATATTAACAAAGAAAAAAAAGCATAAAACGGCGATATTGAAAAATGAAAATTTGGTTATTTCTGCTAAAAAAGCATTAGGAATGGGATTTTTGACGAATCTGCTTAATCCAAAAGTCATGCTTTTTTTCCTTGCGTTATTTACGCAATTCATACACCCGGATATGCCAGCAACACTTGAATGGGTTTATGGGCTGACCATTGTTCTTGTCGAATTTCTTTGGTTTTCTTTTGTTGCCATTTTATTGACGCACCCGGTTCTGCATCACAAATTTCAAAGAAGTTCACATTGGATTGAACGATGCTCAGGTGTCATATTGCTATTAATCAGCACAAATTTGATAGTTGGCCAACTCCTCAGTTGAGGACACACGCTAGATTGATTTTAGAAATTAAAAAAATTAACTGACATCGAATAGAAAGTAGGGTATAATTATGAAATAAGCAAGTCGAATTTGGGGGCGACTTGGTTTCGACGTGGGTTACAAAGCCTTACGGTGCATGTCGAGCATGGTAACTAAGCTCGTAAAACCTGTTACTACTGTTATAGTTGCAAACGACGATAACCTCATCTCCGTAGCTGCCTAAACATCAGCTTGGAGCCATCGACCAGATGTGCTTATGCGTCTGTCATCTTTGGTCATTTCACATAAGATCGCTAGTTAGGGTGACTGCCGTTAGCTAGTTAAACTTTGCAGAATCGCGGTTTGATTACCCTGTCGCTCGGGTAACAAGGCGTTAAAAACAATAGAGTCGACTACACATGTAGAGCTGAAGGTCGAGGATTTGCGGACGCGGGTTCAATTCCCGCCGCCTCCACCAAATGTCCAAGTAAAAACCACCGAAAGGTGGTTTTTTTATGTCTGGATATTTGGTAGGATGAGAGTTAGGTGATTAAGTGCGATGAAGATACCACAATGAAATTATTGCAAAACGAAATGAACCAGGAAATTTACAAGGAGCTATACCCAATCAGATTCAAAACACTGGTTTTAGCTTCTGAAAATTATCATTAATTCGACTCTTCAAATCGGAAGAAATAGAGCTCCATGTTTCTAA
>JABEVJ010000113.1 GCA_013043985.1 Legionellales bacterium
ATATACACTCCCTCGCCTCTCTCGCTTGCGCCTACCCTAAGATTGAAAGTTGACGGGGCACTAGCCTGAAAATAAAATTTGACAAGGCACTGATACGTCATAATTAATCTTCCTTGTACCAGTCATACGACCAGACAAGGAAAGAGAGATCACACTTCCTGACCTCGCTAGGTTGCTTGTTTTAAGCCCTAGTCCTTGCGCATTATAGCACCAGCTAGAATTTAAACAAGAGGGGTATGCGTAAAATTTATCTCTTTTTTTTATTCTTAATAATGAGGTAAGCAAAATGGTATATATCCATCGCTCTTCAAGATGCGAAGTTTGCATCAAGGATAAACGATGGGATGATAAAATTCGCATCTTGAAGTACGATGGGTATAATGCTGGGGTGGGGAGTATAGGATATGAAATATATTACAGAGTTCAGGGATCCAGAAAAAGCACGCGCACTAGCAAACTTGATAGAAAAAGAATCAAAAAAAAACCAGCAATATCGATTGATGGAGTTTTGCGGTGGACACACCCACGCTATTCATCGTTATGGGATAGTATCACTCTTACCTGAAAACGTGCAGTTAATTCATGGACCCGGGTGTCCCGTGTGCGTATTACCTATTGCACGTATTGATCACGCCATTGCGCTGGCAAAATTACCCAATATTATTTTTTGTACCTATGGTGATATGCTGCGCGTTCCTGCCACTAAACAACAAACTTTGTTCAGCGCAAAAGCGCAAGGTGCTGATATCCGTATGGTCTATTCCACGAATGATGCCTTGGAAATAGCACGCAAAAATCCTGACAGACAGGTTGTTTTTTTTGCTATCGGGTTTGAAACCACCACTCCTCCAACGGCGTTGGCTCTAAAAACCGCAAAATTTGAAAATCTCGAGAATTTTAGTGTATTTTGCAATCATGTTCTTACACCAGTTGCCATGCAATGTTTACTGGAAAGTGATGAAAGTCCTAATCTTGATGGGTTTATTGGCCCGGCACATGTGAGCATCATCATTGGCAGTGATGCTTATCTTCATGTCGCATTACATTATAAAAAACCCGTCGTCATTTCTGGTTTTGAGCCGCTGGATTTAATGCAATCGATACTAATGCTTATTCGTTTGATTAATGCGAAAGAGTATGGTGTTAAAAATCAATATACTCGCGCGGTCAATGCATCGGGTAGTCACAAATCACAGCAAATTATTGAAGAAACGATGATTATTCGTGATCAATTTGAATGGCGTGGTTTGGGCTGGATGCTACGTAGTGCGATGCAAATTCATCCGCAATATCGTCTTTTTGATGCAGAAGTAAAGTTTCCTATGAAAATTAACCGAGGTGAAGAACATAAAGCCTGTGATTGTGGAAGAGTATTGCGAGGTTTGCAAAGTCCCCTCGATTGCAAAGTATTTGCTACGGTTTGCACCCCTGAAAATCCACTTGGCGCGTGTATGGTTTCATCTGAGGGTGCCTGTGCTGCATATTATGCATATGGACAAAAAGGAGAAAGAGCGGGATGACCAGTAATATATTGCTTGATTTATCCCGCAAAACAGGTGTAAAGCTAAATATCAAACAAGGCAGGGTGGAAATGACCCATGGCGCTGGTGGCCGTGCCATGCAGCAATTGATCGAACAATTGTTTTTTCCTGTATTTAATAATCCTTTTTTGTCACAACGACAAGATCAAGCTTGTTTTGCAGTTGCGGCTGGCCGCATGGTTATGACAACAGACTGTCACGTCGTTACACCTTTATTTTTTCCAGGGGGCGATATTGGTTCGTTGGCAGTGAATGGAACGATCAATGATATTGTCATGTCAGGCGCTATTCCTCTGTATTTATCGGCAGGTTTTATACTGGAAGAAGGTTTTCCCTTAATTGATCTGCAAAAAATTGCCCATTCAATGGCAAAGGCAGCTGAGCGGGCATCGGTGTATATTATTACGGGTGATACTAAGGTGGTGGAAAAAGGGAAGTGTGATGGAGTATTTATTACCACAACAGGCATAGGCTGTGTACCCGAGAATGTATCGATTAATCAACAACGCCCACAAGCCGGAGATAAAATAATTTTAAGTGGTCAAATTGGTGATCATGGCGTAGCTGTAATGTCACAGCGTCATAATCTCGGGTTTGAAACGCAAGTTATTTCTGATAGTGCGGCATTACACGATTTGGTTAAGGTGATGGTTGCCATTGATCCGGCTATACGCTGTATGCGCGATCCCACGCGAGGAGGTGTCGCAGCTGTTTTGAATGAATGGGCGCATGAATATCAGATTGGTATGCAAATTGATGAGGCGAAAATTCCTGTTCAAAATGCAGTACGCGGTGCTTGTGAATTGTTAGGGTTAGATCCGTTGGTTGTTGCTAATGAGGGAAAATTACTGGCCATTTGCTCATCTGCTTCGGCTGCTAACGTTTTAGCCAGTATGCAGGAACATCCACAAGGAAAACAAGCGGCGATCATTGGTGAAGTCAGGAATGATCCAGATTGTTTTGTGCGTCTACAAACGATATTTGGTGGTCAGCGTCGCGTAGATTGGCTGGTGGGCGAACAATTACCGAGAATATGTTAGGGCTGTTTACAGACCCTAATAAAATCCGCATGAAAATGTTAAGTTTTGTTGCTTTATTTTATGCTGAAGTGTTAGTCGTATCATATTATCAAGTAGCTGAAGAAATTGAGATGAAACATTATAGCTAAAGGTATTTCTTTTTTCTCGAATATAGTTTAAATATATATCAATATCTTGGTTAGGATGAGTATCAAAATATTCATACATTTTCTGTTGAAGTATAATATCCGCTCTGGTCCGTTTATTTTGTTGCATCAATTCGGGCGGGGAATAGCTCATTATGGAATGGATAAGCGTAGAACTTAATAGAAAAACGTTGAGATGGCTTATTTTGGCCTGATCATGCAGTATTGTTTCATTCAATTGTTCATATATGGTTAAACGGTCGTTTGTTGAAAATAATTGTATTATTTGTATAGCATGTTCTATGCTAAGCTCTTCAGGTAGTTTATGCCGAATCACGTTTAATGTTTTCACTCTATCATTTATATTAAATTTACTTAAGATATTAATAGTTGTTTTTATATCCA
>JABEVJ010000114.1 GCA_013043985.1 Legionellales bacterium
ACCATACTTGCTCAACAAGCAGCATATCAAAAAGGCTTGCAACAAATGCAGAATCAACTAACCTTGTTGAATCAGCAACTAAGAACTGAAATACAACTAGATAAACAAGATAATCAAGATTCAATAGTAGCACTGCAGCAGAAGCAAACTGCACAAGAGCTAGAGCAACAGGTTATTAAGGAGCAGATGAAACAAGTAAAGACACTGCAACGAGAGACTATTGCGGTTGTTCAAACGAAAAGACGAGATACAAGAGAGAAACTTATCGGCCAACATGGTATTAAGATGTTTGACATTCCTGTAAATATTCAAAGTAATTTACCTCCCATACCGCCGGTGCAAATACCATCTAACATCACTCCAATCTTTTCTCCGAATAATAACAATTACAACAACAATTACCATAACAACAATCTTAATAACAACAATTACCATAACAACAATCTTAACAACAACAATTACCATAACAATAATCTTAACAACAACAACCATAACAACAATAACGTTAATAGCAATAATTTTGCTAAAAAATAATATATACTCGACACATATGGGTTAAAAATATGCCTAAAAAAACAGCTTTACAAAATAACATTAATATTCTTAATGCTAGTATGTATTTTTTGAGAAAAAAAGGATTGCGCTACGAGAATGACAAATGTTTTTATGAAAACTTACATAAAATCCATAGGTATTTAATGTCCAATCCTGGTACCATTCATTCTTTGAATGATTCTTTTGAAAATGATTTCATCGTATTCAAATTGATAGATGAATTAAAGCTGACTCAACCTAGTTTAGCACTTCTTTTTAAAAAAAAGGAGGAAAGTCTTGCCAAAAACCAGTCATATACAAAATTTTATATGGCTGTTTGTAAGATATTTGATGATGAAAATAAGTTAGATGCTCTAAAAGAGAGGAGCAAAAAAAAAGAGTTTTCATTCATGTTTGTGAATATAATTTGGTATGAAACAGTAAAAAAAATTTCTTATGCTAAAAATGTACATAAGGTTGTGGATGACATTTATCTGAAAGCGGAAGAAGGGAAAATAAAAACGGAAGAGGCAAGCATTGCGCTTATTTTCCAGCGATATAAAAAAATGGGAATATTGCGGACTTCAGAAGATGAGGAAAACTACAAGAAGGCAACCAATTACTACCTCGAAAACAGAAAAAAATTTTTAAATGAAGAGGATGAAAATAATTCTAATCAGCGCAACTCCAATAAGCAGAATATGAAAAAACGCAAAAGAACACTGGTTGACGACATAAGTGATGAGGAGGATAGTGATGACAGATCAGATAAACACGTTGGTATTAAAAAATCTGAGAATTTAGCTAAAAAAAAGAAAGTAAAAACAGAAAAGAAAAAAGAATCGAATAATATGAATAGAACCCGACTTTCAGATCAATTGAATTCAAAAAACGGTAAGAAACAAGCATATAATAAGTATAATCAAGAAACAGATAAATTTAATGATGAAATAAACAACAATAATTTAGGTATCATACAAAACAACGATGCATTCAATATTTCAGCATTGTCTGGAGATATTCAAAACCTACATAAAGACATCCAACCACCAGCAGAAATTAAATGTAAGTTAGAATCAAAGTTGTTAATTGAAAAGATAAATGAGGAAGAAAAAGTTGAAATTCAAGTTAAGGAACTGTCTAATCAACAACAACAAAATTGTGAACAAGTAGAGGGATTGATACCCCAAAAAAAGAAAATATCGGGCAAGATGCTCAAAATACACGAGGAGATAAAAAAACTAAAAAATCTGCAAGGGCTATATTCATCTCAACAAGATGTAAATAAATTAGCCGAAAAACTAGAAAAAATACTAAATGAGATAGCGTTAATCAATGAAAGTGTACTAAATCTGAATAATAATCAGAAAATGCTGGAGAATAACCAGAAAACTATAGTTGATCAAATGACAGAGTACTATAATGCAGGTCAATTAATGTTTCAACAACTGCTGAATAAAAACCCAGTTCAGGACAACACTGCGAAAAAAAGTAGACTAGATGAGCTAGATGAAATCTTTGAGAAGGCAGGAGAGAATCAAAAATATGTTGAACAAGAGAAGAAACGGAAAGAACTAACTAAGCAAGTATACGAGTTAGAACAAAAAAATGCGTTACAAGAAAAAAAGCACCAAAATAAGATAGAGCAACTGGAGTCTAGCCAAAACTTTTTGATGGGGCAACTGACTGACCTTCAAGCGCGGCAAATGCAACTACTCGCATTACTAGAACAGCAACAACAGGAATCAATACAAAAACAAGCACCCAATTTAATCAATTCTGGTATTTTTCGATCCCTCAATAAGGGCAATCATAGCCCAGAGCTACCACCATATATGGTAAACAATTCAACGACGGCGCTAACTTCCCCTATAAGAAGCCCGAATTTGTTTCAGGATGTCAATAATTTTAATAATAACACGGAACAAGCACAATCTGATAATATCTCTCTCAATTATGTTAATAATCAGCCATTTAGTAATAATGGAAATGGTTGTTAACGGAAAATCAAGGGATTACAGACGAAAATTACCAATTCCTCCATGTGCGTCGAATAAAAATTGTTGCATAAAAAATTTACAGATCCATAATTTTTCCTTAATTTAATATTGTTATAATATAGGCCATACTTATTCAATTTCAATGGGGTTTTGAGCTTGGAACCCCGTCTATAGTCTCCGCGATTGAGATCGCAGAGACTATATACCCATCGCACTTCAAGTCGGGTATATCAAATAATAGGGGTTCTTTCATGCCAATTCAAAATCCATTTAATGATGAAGATATAATTAACAAAATAGTTCGTCAAACCAAAGAAAGATTGAAGAGTGATCCTAAAACAAAATATTTGGCCTCTAAATTTGAGCTAACCCCACAAACCACTTTTCATATTAAGGAACGTGATGACCTTTTAATGCTCAATGCATTTCTTTCCGTCATAAAGGGTCGCGATATGAAATATAAAAAAACAAAAAACAGCATAGAAAACAATTGTTATTTTGGATTTGTTGATAAATTATTAAAATTTGGTTTTGAATTAGGCGTTTTTGCATCTAAAGATGTAACCCTTAAACCTGAACAAAATGTAGTTGAGTATCCTGGTCTCTATAGCATAGAAGCACCAAAAGATTTAACTTTTGCCTATGAGCTTAGGGGAGGGTATTTCGCTCCAAGTAATGAATATAATTTAATGTCATTCCTGAACACCGCCATTTCAGATTTGGATTCTCAGATCGAAGTCTTTGAAGATAAAATGGATCCAAAAAAAATCATTGTTAAAGCGACGTCTCATCAAAAACAAAAATTTACTATAAAAAAAGGTGAGCAACTTCTAAACTCATATGGAAATAATTATAGAGAAACACTAAAAGATAAAGGTATTGACCTTATCCCACTTAACAAATTTGATAATAATAAGACATTAGAAGAGGAATTTGGTGGAGTACTTCGTTCGAAATATAAAAAATTTAACCAATTAGATATCGATACTCAAAATTTTATTAAATCTTCATTTAATAAGTATAGACATAAAGACAAATTATTAGAAACTTTAGATAACATTTATTTTCCAGAAATAATGATAAAAATGATTAATAATGAAAATTTAGATGATTGTGTTAATCAAATTGAATTTCCAATTCTCTATAAACGAGGTGTATATCCATTAAGTCGAGATGAACAAATCGAGATGACTCCCTTAATGTTTGCCTGTTTAAACGGAAAGATGGATGCTGTACAATTTCTAATTAAAAATGGGGCGATGATCAATAGAGGTGATTATAACCTTAGAACAGCTATCTTTTATCTTATTGAGAATGGAGATTTTAAGCTGATAGATACTTTCTTTGATTATGCACAAACTTTCAATAATCTTATTGATATCACTTTACAAGATAAAGATAGACAAACAATTTTTCATGATTGTTTTGAAAAGGCAAATGTTGACATGTTTCTGAAATTACTTTTAAAAGTTGGAACTGAAAAATTTTATAGTGACAGACTATCCGCTTTAGAATCCTTTGAGACTATGACAAAAGGTATTGAAACTATGTTAAAAAGCATGAGTCATTTACAAAATGACAACAAAGGTAGTGATGTTAAGAACGTAGGGAACGATAAAGTAAATGTCACACCAGGGGAAAACCTTCTAAAAAGAAACTTTGAAGATATCACACCCAGTCAGGGAAATGAAACAAACAGTCAAACAGAATTGTATACTGACCAAATCAAGAAAAAAAAGAAAATAAAAGAAGAAAATGATATTAAAAATAATTTCGCATATGTTACGGAAAATTTCATGTTCAAATTTAACGATATGGAGGTGAGACAAAATGAATACCATAACGAACTAGACAATCAATTTGAATTTTTAAATCAATTAAAAAGTGATTACGAAAACAATAAGAGTATCTTTACGAAAGTAATTTCAAATATGGCTAATAAAATATACTTGGCTAAATTGGAAGTGGAAGGAAATTTGGATAAAGAAAAATCGAAGTATAAAAATTTAAAAAATCAGCTAGAAAGCTTGAGCGAAATAGTAATAAAAGAAAAAAATGATTTTAGTAATTTTGAAAAACAGACTCTGATTAGCTTCGACATGATTGAAAAAAATCAAAAAAACCAATCTATGAGTATAAACGATTGTATGAGCCAGTTCATTGCATTAAAAACACAAAATGTATTGAATAATAATGCTTGGAGTGAAATGATCACCAACCAAGCAAAAAAATTGGAACAGGAAAGATTGGAAAAAGAAGGTCTTAAAAAAACAATAAAACATTTAGTACAACAACAAAATGTTATGGCAGCTGACTTTAATCAATATAAACGAGAAACACAGCTGGAGATTTCCGGCCTAAAAGAAAAAAACCAAAAAAACGAAGAAGAAAATAAAAATATTCTCGCTAATAAGTTCGATGAAATTACAAGTGTGCAAAATAACAGTAACCAACAGATGAAGATGAATCAATATTTGCTGGAAGAGCTTAAGAACCAATCGCTCGAATTTAAGCAAAGCCTTTCTAGTGTAAATGAAAGTTTATTGACGGAGTGCGCGGAAAGAGAAAAGATGAAAAAACAGCATGAAAATGATATGACACGTTGTTTAAATATTATGAAAAATCAATTTTCAAGTGATTTAAATCAATATAAAGAAGAAACGCAGTTGAAAATTTCCAGTTTGGAAGAAAAAATACTGGAAAAAGACGAAGAAAATAAAAAGCTTCTAATACAGATAGAAGAAGTGAAAAATTTGCAAAACCAGAGCTATTTGCAGATGACCAATTCTGCAATAGGTTTTGATCAACAATTGATAAATTGTAAAGAAGATATTTCTATTTTAAAAGAAAACTCACAGACGAAACACATGGAAAGTGAAAAGATGAAAAATGACATTGGTGCGTTAATACAAGAGAAGCGTAGTAAAGATTATGCTAGAACGATGCATTTGTTCAATGAGATGAAAAAGTATATTGACCAACGATCCAATAATTTTACAGCTCCTTTAAATATACAGAGTAACATACATATTCCTAACCTTTCAAAGGCCAGTTCTAATCTTCATAATATGCAACAGACGCAAGCTATGTCGAATATGATTGAAATTAATAACAGAGACAACAAAAATAATCATTTTAATCAAATGGGGCAAGGAGTATACGCAGGAAATCAAGGACTACAATCTCAACCACCCACGAATTATGTTAATCAAAGTGGACAATCTCAGCTACCAATGAATTATGCAAATCAAGCGGTACAACAACCTCAGCAAGCAATGAATTATGCAAATCCAATGGTACAACAACCTCAGCAAGCAATGAATTATGCAAATCAAGTGGTACAACAACCTCAGCAAGTAATGAATTATGCAAATCCAATGGTACAACAACCTCAGCAAGCAATGAATTATGCAAATCCAATGGTACAACAACCTCAGCAAGCAATGAATTATGCAAATCCAATGGTACAACAACCTCAGCAACCAATGTATTATGCACATCAAATGGTACAACCATCTCAACAACAAATGAATCATGCGAATCAGATGGTACAGCCGCCTCAGCATCAAATGAATAATACAAATCAAATGGTACAGCCATCACAGTCACAAATGAATCATGCAAATCGAATGGTACAATCATCTCAACAACAAATGAATCATGCGAATCAGAAGATACAAGCTGTGCAACACACGAATAATTATCAGCCTACTCTTTTTCCACAACAGAATGAGAAAGGTCGTTCTAATATGCCTTCTACCTCTATGGAAGATACTGCTGTATCGGAGCTAGAAGAGTTCATGAATCTTAAGACTAATGATGATGACTGGGATATTTTGTTTTCAACTTCGAATTTGTGAAGTGAGCACCGTAGACCGTATTAGCTGGAAAAATGCACATAAGTTCGAATTCCACTATTTTAGGAACTCGCAATCTCAAACGCGGAGACTATGAGATGCACGACCCTGAATGAGTACCCACTTGGTACCTTCATTTGTAAATATTTTTCTCTGAAGTGTACGTTTTAATGAAATCGGCTTTATTTGTTATTGTATCCAAAATAGCTTGGGCTTGAGGCAAAAGAGGTTGTTTTTGTTTGAAAAAAAGCGAGTAAATCGGTTTTGCGCGTTTTTGATCCAGCTCAGTGATTAATCTAACGATATCCTGTTGAAATTTGTCAAAACCTTCTATTTTCTGCTCATTTGATAGCATAGAGAACTTGGCCTGCGTGAGTTTTAATACCTGTATATTTTCATGAACAGCAGGTAAAAACTGTCCTGCTGCAATTTTTATTTCTAACAAAGAAATTTTTGTTTTGATATTATTTAAATAGGTAAACCATGGCAAATCGTTTTCAACTTCAATAACAGATAAGGCGCTGGATAGCTGCAATTTAAAGTCTGAAATTGCATCGGCTGATATTTTTTCTTTATGAGACATCCGTTCAAGCTTTAAAATCAAGCTCTGAATTGCTTCAGATTGCATAATGTTGGGGTATTTTTTTCTCATATCATTTAATGTCTGAATAAAAGATGCAGATATCACCTGGTGGAAGTAATTGATATGAAATTCGCTAGCAATATGCTCCATTATTTCACTTAGTTCGGCTGAAGTAGGACGTATCTCGGGGTCAATAGCAAGCCCTCTTGCACACAATTGAACTAGTTGTTCTTTTGTTTTTGGTGATAATAAATAGCTTGGTTTATCAATCTCTTGTTTTAATGCCAGAATTCTATCAAGTGATGCACAACACATTGCTATGCCATTAAAATTTCTTTGACTGAAGTGTATCGTTGGAGTCTGTACGCTATAATTTCCAAAATATCTCAATTCGTATAGTGGGTTATTGGTGTTGTATCCAAGATTCACCGATGCCTTTTTAATCTCAAAAAGAGTTTTAGGGGAAAGGCCTGTTACGGTATCGACTATACTTGCGACAGCAGAATAAACATCTGATTTCTTAGTCACTATAGTTTTCTGGTTTTTTGGTGTGTTCAATTTTTCATGAGCACCAAAAGCAATAGTTCCAACTTCACTGATGGCAGTGCCATCTTCGCCCATTTTGTTTGATAAGTCATAATCAATCGCTCGAATACCCAAAGTTTCAGGATTTAATATGAAATTTTCAGGTTTATAGTCATCATGAATAACGCTATTATCTGCATCAAACTGATTGGCGAGGGCAATATTTTTTGCAATAATTATTTTATCATGAGGCTCAACAGTATTTTCTGCCATATATTTTTGTAATTCTATACCTTTAATGGCATGCATAATAAGATAGTAATTGCCAGTCTGCTGATCTTTGATTATATCTTTTGCGCCTAAATGTCCATTATGGTAGGTATTACGGGCGTAATTTAATAACCTGTTTTCATACCACTTATCAAATGCTAATTTATTTTCAGCGTAGTTTTTTCCTGGATAAAATTGTTTGAATGTTTCCGCTGCTGATGCAAATTCTTTAATAAAACGTGCAAATCCACCATTTCGAGTTTCTTTTTTTAAAATAAACTCACCATTTAAATCTTTTAGAGGTTTGCCATTTTCATCCGTTTGTTGCACTCCAAGTGAAAGATAGCCTGTTCCATAGCTTCCTTTTCCTGCATGTTCATTTGCTTTTTTTATGAAATGCTCATATTTAATGGTTTTTCCATCATTACTATAACGAGGCAAAATGAGGGTGTTATTGATTTTTTCTATATTGAATTCATAAATTTCCATAAATTCAGGTGTTTTTTTAGTCATTATTATCTTCTCTGATTTTGTTTTAAAATCAAAGTATGCCATTTAAACATTAATGAATAATGAGCAAATTTAATAAAAATAACGAAGGCTTTTGCTGTTGCTCGTGGCTGGACTGTGAGAGGGCTGATGCCTAAATTGCGTGCACGTTCCTTAACGTGGCGGATAAAAACTGCGTTTTTTTCCTTTGCGTTCTGTTTTTACAAGAAGTTGGCGTACTTTTTTGGGATCAATGAGTAAAGGACGATAAATTTCTATTCGATCATTCGGGCGAACGACCCTCTCCAATGTAACACGCTTACCCCAAATTCCAACGAGTAAATCTGGGGTTTGCAGGGCAGGGATTGCTTGAGTGATTTTTGATAAATCAATAGCCATTTGAACGGTAATACCTGGCGGTACTTCAAATCGATAGCATTTTTGCTCTGTAGGAAGGGCGTAAACCACTTCAACTTCCATGCAACTCGCCGTATAAAGCAATAGCACGATGAGAAAACGCCTCTACAAGATTATTGGCAATTTGATTAAAGACAGGACCCAAAGCCATACTGACTAAAAAATTACTAAATTCGAATTCTAAATCAAGCGAAACCTTGCAAGATTTTTCATCTATATTTTCAAACCGCCAAAATCCTTCCAGTTGTTTAAATGGGCCTGAAATCAGCCGCACTTCAATCATTTTATCTGGCTGTAAACGATTACAAGTAGTAAAAGATTTTTCTAATCCACCTTTAGATAGCGTCAATTCGGCATGAATTTCTTCTGTGGTGCGATGAACTATTTTACTTTGGGTGCACCAGGGCAAAAATGCTGGATAATTGTCAATGTCATTGACAAGAGCATACATTTGAGCCGCGCTGTATTGCACTATTTTGTTTCTTTTTATGACTGTCATAAATTTCCTTATCTAATACCCTCGAAAAACTTTTTTACTTTATCAAACCAAGATTGTGCACGAGGACTGTGACTACGATCATCGCTCATTAACATGGTGTTAAATTGCGTTAATAACTCTCGTTGTTCTTTGCTGAGATTAACGGGAGTTTCCACAATGATTTTGCAAATTAAATCACCAGGGAAATTGCTGCGCACAGTACGAACCCCTTTCCCTCTTAAGCGGAAGAGCTTATCAGTTTGCGTTTCAGCCGGAATTTTTAACATGACCTTACCTTCAAGCGTAGGGACTTCTATTTCGCCACCTAATGCCGCAGTCGTGAAGCCAATGGGTAACTCACAGTGAAGATCACCGCCTTCACGAACAAAAATAGGATGATCCTTCACGGAAATCTGCACATATAAATCGCCGCTTGGCCCGCCATTTAACCCTGCTTCACCTTCTCCTGTCAAGCGGATACGATCTCCTTCATCCACACCTGCTGGTACTTTGACCGATAATGTTTTTTGTTCTTGAACTCGACCTTGAGCATGGCATTTAGGGCAGGGATTACGAATAATTTTTCCACGGCCATGACAACGAGGACAAGTTTGTTGTACGGCAAAAAAACCTTGCTGTAAGTGAATTACACCACTGCCGTCGCAGTCTTCACAATTTTCAGGTTGTGCGCCCTGAGCGGTGCCCTGACCATGACATTGAGTGCATCCAACCCATGTGGGAATCTTTATTTGAAGGCTGGTGCCTCGTACTGCATCCTCAAGTGACAGTGTCATATTATATCGTAAATCGGCACCACGCTGGGCGTAGGAGCGCGAGCGGCCACCACCGCGGCTTTGACCAAAAATATCGCCAAAGATATCGCCAAAAACGTCAGAAAAGCCTGCTCCGTGAGCACCTCCACCACCCATTCCAGAATCGAGCCCGGAATGACCAAATTGATCATAGGCGGCACGTTTCTGGGGATCAGAAATGACATCATAAGCTTCTTGAATTTCTTTGAATTTTTCCTCTTCTTTTTTATCACCTTGATGGCGATCAGGATGGTGCTTCATCGCTAAGCGCCGGAATGCTTTTTTAATGTCTGCTTCATTGGCATTTTTTTCAACACCAAGAGTTTCATAATAATCTTTTTTAGCCATATTTTTCAACTTTCAAAACTGGATACCGCGGACAAGCCGCGGTACGTAGGGGTATACACTCAAGATACTCAAGAGAAAAGCGATTAGATATTACTTCTTATCATCATCCACTTCTTCAAACTCAGCATCAACAACATTGCCTTCATCCGCTTTTGCGTCAGTGGTTGTCTCAGATTTAGCTTCCTGTTGTTCTTGCTGCGCTTGTTTAGCGTACATTCTTTCAGCTAGCTTATTTGATACCTCAGACAATGCAGCGCTCTTAGCTTCAATATCTGCTTTATCTTCACTGCGTACAGCTTCTTCAAGTGCTTTTAAAGCCGATTCAATGCGTTCTTTTTCATCAGCTTCAATATCTGTCACTTCTTTCAATGTTTTCTTTACACTGTGTATCAAAGCGTCTGCCTGGTTCCGTGCTACGACTAGCTCATGAAAAACTTTATCTTCATCAGCATGTTCTTCTGCATCTTTAGCCATGCGTTGAATTTCATCTTCTGATAAGCCGCTTGATGCATGAATGACGATGGATTGCTGTTTATTGGTTGCTTTGTCTTTTGCAGAGACGTGCAAAATACCATTGGCATCAATATCAAAAGTGACTTCAACTTGTGGCATACCGCGTGATGCTGGAGGAATTCCAACCAAGTCGAAACGACCTAATGACTTGTTTATAGACGCTCGTTCGCGCTCACCTTGCAATACGTGAATCGTGACAGCCGTTTGGTTGTCTTCGGCGGTAGAAAACACCTGACTTTTTTTGCTGGGGATAGTCGTATTTTTCTCAATGATTTTTGTCATCACCCCACCCATGGTTTCAATACCAAGTGATAAGGGGGTTACATCCAGGAGAAGGACATCTTTAACATCGCCAGAGAGTACCGCACCTTGAATAGCTGCACCAATTGCAACTGCTTCATCTGGATTCACATCACGACGAGGTTCTTGCCCAAAAAACTCTTTGACGAGCTCTTGCACTTTAGGCATACGAGTCTGACCACCGACCAAAATGACGTCATTAATTTCTGATATTGACAGTCCAGCATCTTTAAGCGCGATTTTGCAAGGCTCAATCGAGCTGGTAATCAAATCATCAACCAGACTTTCAAGTTTTGCACGAGTCAGTTTGATATTCAAGTGTTTTGGCCCGCTAGCATCTGCCGTAATATAAGGCAGATTGATGTCTGTTTGTTGAGTAGAAGACAGCTCGATTTTTGCTTTTTCAGCAGCTTCTTTCAAGCGTTGCAGGGCGAGTGAGTCTTTACGTAAATCCATACCGTTATCTTTTTGGAATTCTTCTACCAGATAATTAATAATGCGCTGATCAAAATCGGCACCACCTAGGAATGTGTTACCATTAGTAGCTAATACTTCGAATTGATGTTCGCCATCGACTTCAGCAATTTCAATGATAGAAACATCAAAGGTACCACCGCCCAAATCGTAAACGGCAATGACAGAATCACCACGTTTTTTGTCCATGCCGTAGGCTAGCGCAGCTGCTGTAGGTTCATTGATAATTCGTTTTACTTCTAAACCAGCGATACGTCCGGCATCTTTTGTCGCTTGACGTTGTGAATCATTAAAATAAGCGGGTACAGTGATAACCGCCTCGGACACGGCCATGCCAAGGTAAGCTTCAGCCGTTTCTTTCATCTTACGTAAAATAGCAGCTGATATTTCTGGTGGTGCTTTGCGTTCGCCTAATACCTCAACCCATGCATCGCCGTTATTGGCTGCCATGATAGAGTAAGGACAATGGGTTTTTATCATTTTTTGAACTTCAGCATCTTCATACTTGCGGCCAATGAGACGCTTGACTTCATAAATAGTGTTTTTAGGTTGGGTTACCATCTGGCGTTTGGCGGCTTCACCAACTACGGGGGGCGCGTCCGAAGTGTATGTGACAATTGATGGGGTGGTTCGTTTTCCCTCACTATTTTCGATGACGCGAACGCTACCGCCTTCCATTATGGCGACGCATGAGTTAGTTGTACCTAAGTCAATGCCAATGATGGGTGCTTTTGATGCCATGTTATGCTCCAGAATTATTAAATAGTTTAAATGTTAAATTGGGGTTGGTTTTATTAAATTCAAGGGGTATCAGTCTTAATCTTCCGCCTTACTGACAATGACTCTTGCCGGACGAATCAATCGGCCATGTAAAGAGTAGCCTTTTTGAATTACCTGAATGACGGTGTTTGGTGCGACATTCGGGGCAGGAACAGCTGCCATTGCTTCATGTTGATGCGGATCATAGACTTGATCGAGCGGATTTAATTGAACCACCCCAAATTTTTCAATCGCTTTCAGCAGCATTTTGTAGGTCATTTCAATTCCCTCTCGCATTGCTGAAATTGGTGCACCAGCAGCACCCTCAGTACCTTCACCACTTTCAGTCGCTGCAGCGGCTTCCATACCTTGCTCCATGCTATCAAGAATGGGTGGTAATTCAGCTACAAATTTTTCAAGCGCATAACGATGTGCGTTAGCAATGTCACGTTCGGCACGTTTGCGAAGGTTCTCCATTTCTGCTTGCGTGCGCATAAATTTATCCCAGTTTTCTTGCGCTTTAAGATTTGCCTCATTGATTTCCTTCAGGAGATTTTCGGCAGAGGTGACATCAGCACCTGATTTCAGATCAACATCCAAAACATCGGCTAATTCAGCAAATGAGGATGATGATTGCTCATCTTCACGTTTGTCGTGTATATTCATTTCTTTGTGTTTGCTCATTGGTAAACCTCTTGTTAATTAATTGTGTTGAGTATCTATGCAATATGGGGTGTAGCTGAAAAAAATCAAGAGGTGTATTATAACCTCAGTTATGGATAAAGATCACTTTAAATCATCGTCAAATCAAGGATGCCTACGTTAAATTTGATAAAAAATGCTCGAATTAGCTAGCTAGTCCTGCGCTTTTTTATCAAATTTGCCTTGGCTTCCTTGATTTTACTCGATTTAAAGTGATCTTTATCCATAACTGAGGTTATTATAGGTTTTTTTCACATTTGGTAAATTATGTCAAATTTAACGCCATTAAAAAAATTGCAACAGCACCATCAGCGTTGGCAAGGATTGCTCGGCTCTTCTTCGTTCTTAATCCAGGAAATTGGGATACGTTTGCTTGAGCGTTTGGAGTTGATCAAGCTTGAGCCTTCCCAGATTCTGGATATCAATCCTCTCCTTGATAGTCAAACAAAAGAATTACTTAGATATTATCCCAAGGCAGTTGTGTTATCGAGTCACATAGAGAGCAATTCGGTTTTGAAACCGCAGTATTTTTGGCAACGTTGGGGGAATTATGAGAAAAGGTTGGTAGCTGATCCGCATCAATTGCCATTGCCTGAGGAGTCAGTTGATTTTATTTTTAGCAATTGCTTTTTCTTCAGCAGTTGGGATATCACAAAACTGGTGAATGAGTGGCATCGCGTATTACGTCCTAATGGATTAGTTCTTTTTTCTACGTTTGGGCCGGATACGTTGAAAGAATGGCGTGTCACAGAAGCAAAGGTAGAGGCGAACACTTCTTCACAGGCTAAGAGCAGTTCATTTATTGATATGCATGATATTGGTGATGGATTGCTGCAGCAGGGGTTTTCTGATCCGGTGATGGATATGGAGATGTTGACGATTTATTATGCTTCATTTAAAGAGCTATGTCAGGATTTACGTGTGAACAATGTGGCTGCGGTGACGCCTGTTTCAGAGGTTTTTCGGGGGAAAAAATATTGGGAGGCTATGGAGGAAAATTATCCAAGAGATCCAACTAACCATAAATTACCCGTGACGTGCGAAATTATTTATGGCCATGCCTGGAAGCTCAAAAAAGCACCCGTTAATATGCCAAGTGAGTTTGCTGTGCCCATTCAGCGGATACAGAGAGCGCGGTAGGTTAAAACAAAGGACTATATAGTCTGAGGTATCGACACATAAATTGACAAAAAATCGTTAATTTTTAATAGGTTAGCTGCTGCCTCGTAGTTAATATTTTAGCACTGAAGTTCAAAAACGCTCGTCATTGCGAGGAGTTTACGACGAAGCAATCCAGAATGCTCATAAGCGTCAAGTCCTTGATTTTACGCTCTTTCTACTGGATTGCTTCGTCGCTG
>JABEVJ010000115.1 GCA_013043985.1 Legionellales bacterium
CTACTGCTTGATGAAGAAGAAAATAACTAAAATAACCACGATCAAGTACGAGTACATCACCAATAGATAATTGATCCATTTGACTTATGACAGAATAGCTGTAGCAGCTTGCTTTTATAAACACGCCAGCTTGCAATCATCCGTATTTTTCAACCCAAATTAAGTGCAACTATCCCGCTATCTCGGCTCAGATTAATTGCAACTATAAAAAAGTCGGCTCACATTAGCTGCAATTATCCATTACATCAACCCACTTTATTTGCAATTATCCAAACACCGACTTTTTTCTAAAAACATTTTTTATCTATCAATTTTAAATTAAAATACGCCTGCCTTATGGATTTCTTTGTTGAATGCTTCTGCTTTAGCTGCCGGGAGTTCGCCGCGTAACCAGGATTTAACATCGCTGCGCCGGGCATTTAACACTTCGCATAGCACAGCAAGGTTGTAACCCTGGCGGGTTAATTTGGGTTCAAGGCTATCCAAATCGGGCGATAATATGCTTTTGACCAAATCAACACCAATCGGTTTTTCTCCCACCTGAAACCCCTTTTCCAATGCGCGTGTCATATAATGGGCAATTTGCAGTGGCGTAACCAGACTTTGCGCAAAGAGATCAATGGCCTCTATTGTGAAAATGTCTTGAACACGGGCTTTTTCTTCTTGACAGTTATCCAGTACCCACTCAATAAATTGTCGCTTACTGTTACCCAGTCCATCCAAATGAAATATTTTTGAACGTGCGCCGACTTCTTCCATGGTCGGTTTTTTCAGCTCGTTGCCTAGGGCAGGATGACCTACAATCACCACAGCCAGCGTGCCACCGCCATCCTCAACCGTTTCAACGAGCCGTTTCAACCCGGTTAACGTACGATGATGCAGTTCATGAGCTTCATCAATAAAAAGTACGACTGGTTTTTTGAGAGATCTAATTATGTTTTGCAGCTCCCGCTCGCGTTTTTCAGGTTGCGTGGGAATTCTAAACTCTTTGTCGGTAACAAGGTCAGAAAACAGTGCCGTGTATAATGTATTGACATTGACTCTTCGTTTATCCGTTGAAAGGGATTTTGAGACAATTATTTTTTTTTCATCGCGCAAATTTTGCTGGATTCTACGCAGCAAGCTGGTTTTGCCGGAACCAACCATGCCTGTCAGAGCAATAATTCCCCCTGAGCGAATCGCGGCTTTCAGGTTATCAAATGCCCGCTCGTAATCCTCCGCCATAAAATACTCGGCTCGGTTAAAATCCTGCTTTAACCCATAAAATTTCATGATTTCACTGTACATCATCCTTTACTCCCCCTTGGTGTGTTTTATCAAGCGCAATGAAAAATAGTCGCGAATATTGGCTCTCACCTCGGCTTTATCCAGCGTGGTGGAGAGGAGCGTATTCACATACTCGATTTGCGCACGATTGAGCCTTGCCAGTGGAAACCCAAGCAGGGATGCAATCGCTAACTTCCCTTCCAGCACATTTTTAAAGTGCAATACTTGAAACGGATCGGGATCCTGAAACGGAATAGATGGCTGCTCAATAGGCTCAGTGGCGATTGCCTGCAATAACAACGAATCATCGCTGTTACCTGTCAATGCGGATTTTGGGATGGCTATTTTTTTGGCAAGCTCACCGACCCTATCAGCACGTTCATCGGCGGAACTTTTTTTCATTCGGCGATAGCTATGAAGCGGTATGGGGCCTTTTTCAGGGCACTATGGACCATAGTGCTGCTCGTTGTAATCCACATACAACTCATTATCAAATAATCCCCAGTACAATATGACCTCTTGCCCTGCCAACTCAGCCGCCACTTGCCAGTTAACACCCTGGATGCTCACACAGGCATCTTTGCTGACTTTTCGTGTTTCAGGTTCGCGGGCAAATGTGCAGAACCGCTCCCAGGTACACATTTCCCGATAACCTTCAGGCGGTAAATTTTTGAGCCAATCCTGAGTTCGAGAATGATCTTCACGGCGATGAGACATGTCATTGTACCGAACAAGATAATGCGATAACCATTGATTAATTTCTTTAACATCGTCAGGTGTATGAAAATGATAGAGCGTTTCCAGCCCTTCTTTGACCGTGCGAAACGGGCGTTCTACCTTGCCTTTCGAACGGGAGGTGGTTCTTCGTCCGTCACTGCCTTTTGGCATATGCGTCTTGATTTCGACCCCAAGATAACCCATCACCCGTTTAAAAACATGGCTTTTGGCAACAGGGCCATTGTCCAGGTAAATCATTTTGGGGATCCCTTGAAGGACATTTTTTGAATTTGTTCTTTTCGACATGGCATTGAATAAAAAACGCAGGGCAGTCATGACATCTTCGCCAGGCACATAATGATATTCCTGATAACAAACACCGCTGCGATCATCGATAATACTGGCCAGCATTAATACCGCATTTTCGGGAGCGTTTTGCGGTTTTTTCAGTTTTTTCAAGTCAGAGGGTGAGAAATCAAACTGCCAGCAATCATTGCTGTACACGGCCTGAAACCGTGTTGCTGCTGGCTCAATCTGCAATGAGCGGTGCGTATAGCCAAAACGTTTCAAATACCGGTTTACTGTGCTGACTTTCAGTTGACCAACGGGGACTTTAATCAGACCATCCGGTGTGTCGACACCGGACTCCTGCAATAATCGAATACATTCACGCGTCGATAAATGCCGTCCTTTCTTATTGGTGGTTCTGAGCTGAAGGGCAGCAACAAGCTCACAGTAATACCGCATTTTTTCCTGCGTCATTGTTCTGGGTTGATTGTAATCACGGCGTTTGGCATAGCGCAGTGGTGTTTTTTGCTTCAGTGCTCTGCGAACGGTTGCACTCGAGACATGATACAGAGTGGCCACATCCTTAATCAGCACCTGTCGCTTGGGGCTGCGTGCGGGCAAATCCTGCATCTGGTTATTCAGCAGAATTAATGTCTCCATGGGAATCTGTCCGTATTCTGCCATGATTAATCCACTTTGAAAGGGTAAAGTCCGCGTTTTAGGAGCCAGTGACGTAAATTGGCAGGTGTGGTGCCATAGCGTTTGGCGATAAACCGCTGAGTTGAGCCATTTTGCAACAGGGATACAATTTCCGGTTGATGATTATCCAATTTACTTTTCCCGGGACCTTTTGGCCGACCGAGCGTCATCCCCGCTGCTTTTTTAGCGTGGAGTGCTTCGGTCGTTCGTTTAGAAATCAGATCCCGTTCTATTTCCGCTGCCATGGAAAAGGCCATGGCAATAATCTTGCTTTGAATGCTGGGATCAAGATGCCAATTACCTTTGACGGCATAAATTCGAATTTCTTTTTGGCTAGCGATGGAAAGAATCTCCATACATTCGAGCATACTGCGTCCTAGGCGGGATAACTCGCTGACAATCAGGGCATCCCCCTTTTGAAGCTCATCGAGAAGAGTGGCAATTTTGCGCTTACGCCACGCTATCTTGCCCGACGCCTTCTCTTCCACGAAATGCACCTGTCCTAAAGCCAATTCATTCGCCAACGTGAGAATGTCAGCTTTGTTTTTGTCAATGTCTTGATCGATAGTTGAAACCCGTAAATAGGCCATGGTTTTTGACGTGCTTGCAGTCATAAAATGCCCTTTATCATCCTAGTTTAATGAATACCCTATTTTACCCCTATATAGGTTAGCATTAACAGCATTTTATTCAATGGTTTTCATAACATTATCAGGACATTAAAAACGTTCGTTTTTATGATACAGGCAACGACTTCTTATTTGTATTCCTTCGGTTTTGATAAAAAACACCTTAATAATAATTTAAGTAATTTATTTTAAAATACTAGAAAAGTAAAAATTAATATTAACGTTGACAGGAGCTTTTCTGATGCCTCAATACACTTTTCAAGAATATGAAAGAATGGTGGGCAACCATCCTTTATGGGCTGCAATAAACCAATTACTCGACCGCGCAAAGGAAAACAACGAATTTTCTGCGAAAAATATTCAACTGGCTGCTTTGACGGGAGACATTCAACTTTTTCAAGCGTTAACTGAGCACTTGTTCCTGATTAATGATATAAGCGACAGTATGGGAGAATTGGAGCATAAACACATCCTGTTTTTTGGTTATCCGTATATGAGAGATAATCAGCAAATCTATCTTCTTGATGCCCTGTTAGGCAGTATTGAAAAAGCATTGGGTTTATTGCCTCCCGAAACGAAAGAGCCATTGGAAAAACAAACCAGGTTATTACGGGCAGAAATTTCAACCGCACAAAAACAAACAGATTATATTGTTTATGTTAGTAGCTTATCTGAAAAAAATGTCAACAATCCAGTACAGAAGGAAAATTTACAACCGGTATCGGAAGTTAAAGGCAGGATGTTTTTTGGAAAATCAGAAGAACCAGCTTCAAAATTACAGAACTCTGCTTTTTCTGTCGATTATACCGGCAGTATTGACTGCGATTTGTAAACTTAATGAGAATGTGTATCTTTATAAACAAATAAAAGAACTGAAAATAATACAAAAAATAATTTTTTGGTCGCATTTAATCCAAAATATAATTGCAACTAAAGTGAGTTGAGGCGAGGGATAATTGCAGCTAATGTGAGCCGACTTTTTTATAGTTGCAATTAATCTGGGCCGAGATAGCGGGATAGTTGCACTTAATTTGGGTTGAAAAGTGCGGATGATTGCAAGCTGGCGTGTTTATAAAAGCAAGCTGCTACAGATAACCAGCTAATTCGTGACTCTGCCAAAGCTCATTCAAAAGACTTTTATAGCCTTGTTTGTTCTTGCTTAAAACCAGCTTAAAAATAAATAAAACGA
>JABEVJ010000116.1 GCA_013043985.1 Legionellales bacterium
TTCGTTAAATAGCTTGCTATTCGCCTCAAACAAGAACCAATTTTTCCTCGATTCTCTCTTTTTTCGCTTCAAAGAACCAATTGTCAACAGACCCTATTTCTATCATATTGTATTCCCTATATAATATGACTTCTTTTAGCATAATCCACATCAAAATGATAATAGGCTTTATTTTATGACGCAATATGATTTTCAATCTTCAAATGCATTTGTTAGTACATTTACCATTCATCCCTATCAAACAGGGTTATTGGACAATTTAACGTTTGCAGTAAAAGATAATATTGACATAGCAGGACATAAAACCTCTTATGGGAGCAAATCTTGGTTAGCGACGCACCCACCAGCGGTTTGTCATGCTCTTTGCATAGAGCAACTATTAAGTTCTGGCGCTACATGTTTAGGAAAAACAATTTCGGATGAATTTACGTATAGCCTAGATGGCGAAAGTTATTTTTATGGTACTCCAATCAATCCAAAAGCACCTGATCGAATACCTGGTGGCTCTTCGAGTGGTCCAGCTTCAGCAGTGGCTTGCGATTTAGTTGATTTTGCGATCGGCACTGATTGCGCTGGTTCAATACGTGTGCCTGCTAGCTTATGCGGGATATGGGGAATGCGTCCAACGACTCACCGCATTTCTGAAGCAGGAGTCCTACCTTTTGTTCCTAGCATTAGTACAGTTGGTGTTTTAGCAAAGCAGCTTTCTACTCTAGAAAAAGTTATGCATGTTTTGTTGCGAAGCCAACCCTCAACTGTGACTCCAATTAAAAATATCTATTTATTGGAAGACGCTTTTGATATTGCTCATCCTGTTATTAGAAAAGCATTAAACGAGAGTATTTCTCGCTTAAAAAATATGCAAAATATAACGGTAAAAACCATTTCATTCAGTGATGTTATTCAAGAAAAAATTAGTCTTTTTGAGTGTAATGAAGAAATATTACGGATTATACAAAGTGCTGAAGTATGGAATTCGGTAGGGGCTTGGCTTGAAGCTTTTATGCCCGAAATGGGATCGCGAGCACGCGCGGGATTAGACAATGTGAAGCAAACCGATCGCTCAAAAGTCAATGATGCATTAATTAAATGCGAACGTATATTTACGAAAATAGAACAGTTTACTCAAGAAGGTGATTTATTTTGTTTTCCGACAGTACCTGTTTTAACGCCAGTCAAAGGTCAGCTGGATCAGTTTGAGAATGCAATGGAATTTTATCGACCTACTATGGCTGTGACGTCTTTTTCCGGTGCTGGAAGATTACCAGAAATTTCCATCCCAATAGCGAAAATTGGAACTGTTCCAGTTGGATTGTCTTTAGTAGCTGGTCATCGCAAAGACGAGTTTTTACTTGCCGTTGCAAAACAATTATTTGGATCAGAGCCTTATTGAAATAGCGGATGGACTCATGCTGACTTTTGCAGGAATTTGATTAATGTCTTTTTGATGCGATTCCAAACCTTCCCCTTTTTTGACTAGATTTACACTGTGTTTTTTAACCATCCGTTGAAGCTGGAATCCAACGATATAATGTCGGCACAGAGATCCCGAGATTTTTGGCTACATCCTTAGGTAGCGTGCCAGAAGCAAGTAATTGTTTAGCTGAGTCAATCTTACTTTGGGTCATTTTTCGCTTGCAACCACCCACTCCCCCCTTTGCTTTGGCAGCGGCTAAGCCCACTTTCGTTCTTTCAGCCATTAATTCACGTTCCATTTGGGCAAGGCTTGCCATCACCTGAAAAAAGAAACGTCCTGCTGGCGTGGATGCGTCGACATTATCGGTAATGCTTTTAAAATGAATTTCCTTCTGATGTAATTGATTAACCAAATCAATTAAGCCCTTCACTGTGCGGCCTAATCGGTCTACCTTCCAAACAACCAAGGTGTCATTTTTTCTCAATACTTCAAGCGCAATGGTTCATTGAAGTTGGTTTTACAATATGATAGCCTATCAATCATGAAATCTAAACCCCTGTGAGAGACTATGCTGGTTGGTTATGCACGAACATCCACGGTTGAGCAAATGGCAGGCTTTGAGTCGCAGCTGATTGAGTTAAGAGCTGCCGGATGTGAGCAAATTTACCAGGAGCAGGTGTCGTCTACCTGTATTCGCCATAAATTGCAGGTGGCCATTCAATATACCCGATACCCGTGAAAACGATGTGCTTGTAGTTACCAAACTCGACCGACTGGCACGTTCAGTCAGTGAATTACTGGAAATTGTGAATACCCCTCAGACTAAAAAAGTCAGTTTGCGAATACTGAATCTGAGAATGGACACCCAAACACCGACTGGAAAACTGCTGACCATTCTTGGCAGTATCGCGCAATTCGAGCGGGAAATCATGCTGGAACGTCAGCGGGAAGGCATTGCAAAAGCAAAAAAAGAAGGGTATAGCCTTGTATTAAAGTCAAAATAGTGAGAAAATCCGTCCAACCGAAAAAAAAGGATAAAAGGATGGCGGAAATAATTGCGCATAATGGTGACGAAATCACACTGCAAATTAAA
>JABEVJ010000117.1 GCA_013043985.1 Legionellales bacterium
ATTCAAAGTAGTATTAAGTATATAAAAATGGGGTATTAAATTATGACAGGGTCGATACCAGAGTTTTTCCCTTCAGACGATGATTTGAGTGACAGAAATTTCAACTACAGCGACAACGAGCACCAAGAAAAATTACAATTTAATCAATCGGATAAACAAGAACTTGCCGAAGAAGAGGGTTTCATTGACGACTTTTCTTCCAACGAAATTGAAAACAACGATGTACCACAAAGTGACCCCGCCATTTTATCAGGAGCGCGATTATCCATTAAAACGGTAGAGGTGATTACCTCTGCACGGCTTTTGAGAGCTGGATTTAAACATGTTGATACTCTCGTTGCTAATGATGAGAGCGGATTGTCACAAGCGGCTTTTTGCCACATTTTTGAAAAAAAAGGAAGAAAAATCGCTTTTATACCCAATTCAGTCTCAATGCCTAATGAGGAAGTCTCCCCAGGGCACAATGATATTCACAAAACTTTGCAGGCTTATCAAAATGTTTTCACTTCCCATAAAAAGTTAAAAGATTGCTCTAAAGTAATTTGCATCCATGTTGAGCATAATGGCAATACCGGTGGTCATTTTACCGTTATTCATGCTGAGTTAAACACCGAACGTCCCCTCTCGCAACGCTTGGCTAACGCAAAAATAAACTATATCGACTCCTTCTCTGTTCTTAAAAAACTGACAAGCAGCAACAAGGCGGAAACAGCACAGAATGCATTTCAATCGATTTGGGGTACTGCAAAAAAGCACTTCAAACGGATTTTTTTAGGGAAACAACACAATTTTACGGACTGTGGACGTCATGCATCTCGTATTGTAGAGAATATTGCTCAAGGAAGAGAACCTGGGCGTTATAAATTGAATCAGTCGCACCGCCAAGAAGATAATAAATTATATATAGACGCACAAAACAGTAAAATGCCTCTATATGCTCATATATTTGGTTTTCAAAATTCTAGTGTCAATAATGTTTCCGACAAAGAGGCAGACGACTTATTTAATGATATTAAAATAGAAGTTGATGTAGCTCCGATGTCTCCTAAAAAACCACCCGCCTCAGTTGATAAAAAATCATCCCGCAAACCTGATAAACAAAAAATTAACAACTTCATACCAGGTTATAAGGAGCTTCGTGACATTGAATCTATTGTTTTGGATAAAGCCGAGTGGAAACTAAGTAAATTAGGTGGAAAGAAACTTTGTGTTGATAATCGTGTGCTTCGTCTATCGACGACAGCGCAGGATATTATGCATAGAATTCATTCATATCATGAAAATGCTAAATCGCTTATTGAACAAAATTTAAAATACTGTGATGAAACTGAAAAATGGATTTTGCCTGAGAAGACTTCACAAGCGTTAGGTAAAGCCTATACTCGTTTAAACAAAAAAATTGAAAACAAATTGGCTAATAAAAACACCTATACCAATAATCAGGTTCTTCAGTTTTTCGGTAAACGTGACCTAGCAACGTGTGCAATTTATCAGGAAATCGCAGGGAAACTTAATATCAAGCCAGCAGGGTTTAATTTATAAAGACAGATTCTGTTGAAGGCTTACCTAATAATGAGTTATGATTCTCTCAGACGAGATATACTCGACACACATGTGCGTCGAGTATATAGTCTCCGCGATCTCAATCGCGGAGACTATAGTCAAGTTTAAAAACAAAAAATAGGATTTTTTATGAGCTTATTATACGTACCTGAAGGAACGCCCACCAAGCAGGCTCTTGATTCCTCTGAACAAGCGAAGTCTATTTTCGCCTTGGAGCATGGAAAAATAGTTTATTTACCAGAAGAATCTTTGTCATTGCACACCGAAGAAGCTTTTCTTTTTTCGCCTCAGATCAAAGCTGGAAAGGCTAAAAATATCAGTTACTCCCCTCATGCAGGCAAAATCAAACATACGGCACTAACGGGTGTTGAGTTAAATAGTTTAACTTTGCTTTTACAACGTTATGCCGACTATGCAAGTTCACTAATTGCTAACCTATTCCCTTTATATGTCCCACACTTGACCAGAGGTAGAACCAGCTTTCGTCCTATTGAAATTGCCGGACGCATTCCAGCATCCTATAAAAAAGATGATACCCGAGTCCATGTTGATGCTTTTCCAGCCTCACCGACACAAGGACAGCGCATTTTGCGGGTTTTTTGTAATATTAATCCCGATAAACGCCCCCGAGTTTGGGAGGTTGGAGAATCTTTTGAGCAAGTTGCTACTCAATTTTTACCCAAAGTTGCCTCGTATAGCTCTTTTCAAGCTCAAATGTTGAAGATATTTAAATTAACGCACTCTTATCGTACTGCTTATGACCATTATATGTTAGGTCTTCATGATGCAATGAAAAAAGACGTGGGCTATCAAACGAGCGTTAAGAAAAAGCAATTTGATTTTCCTGCCGGAAGCACTTGGATTGTCTATACTGATCAGGTTTCTCACGCTGCGTTGAAAGGGCAACACTTATTAGAACAAACGTTTTATTTACCCCCCCAGATCATGCTTCATGCAGCTCAAACACCGTTGTATGTATTGGAAAAATTGCTAGGCCGTCATTTGCTTGTGTCTTAGCACTCAAAAAGGAGTAACGTACTATGATATCGAACAACAAAGATGCCTATGATTTTTCCTTCTCTCAAATTAATGGCGAGGATTTCAAATTAGCAGATTTAAAAGGTAAAGTGATTTTAATTGTCAATACAGCATCAAAATGTGGTTTTACCAAACAATACGAAGGTCTGCAACAGCTTTATGAAACCTATGAAAAAGCAGGTTTGGTAGTTATAGCAGTACCCAGCAATGATTTTGGTGGCCAAGAACCAGGAAATAACGAGCAAATACAGGAATTTTGCAAAATTAATTATGGAGTCACCTTTCCAGTCATGCAAAAGGTGTCAGTCTCGGGTACAAATGCCCACCCTTTCTATGCTTGGGCAAAACAAAAATTAGGTTTTGGTACGGCACCAAAATGGAATTTTCACAAATATGTGATCAATCGTAAAGGCCAGCTTGTGGATTATTTTCATTCAACTACTAAACCTGACAGCCCACGCTTGATTAAACTGCTAGATAAACTTTTCAATGAGCCTGCTAACCAGTAGAGTCTGCCGCGTAATGTGGCATAAATTAGCACGGAGCCCTCAATTGTCAACAGACCCTAGTGATTATTTCATCGCACTTCGCGGATAAAATGGACTTAAACAAACGCTTGTATTTCAGACTTACTGAGTGGTAACGCTTACCGCTCAGTCCACCTGCAAATACGAGCATTATTGGACACTTAACCACAACGGATTTTGAAGTTACGTTAAAAAATCCTAAATTCATGAACACATAATTCTTCTAGTATAATAGTGGGCCTCTTGATTAAGCTTCTTAAATTCATTTTCTATGGTTAATAATATATTTGCACTTTTGGTTCGAATTATGCCATATCGTTTATATTTATCGGAGAAAATACCCGCAACCCATGCAAGAGGGGTAACTATTGAGCTTGCTATTTTAGCAACAGTTGGTAGAAAAACCGTTGTTCTAAAAACACTGGCTTCTTTTGGTCGAAAAACATTCGCTTCCTTGACAAGTTCGTTATCTATTTTTGCATATAATACTTGAAACTTATTGTATTTTTTTAGGTACGTTATCCAGTTTTTCTCTTTAACATCCACATTACTAATTTCGGCTTGAAGGCGTGTTAGATCTTCCCCTAAATTTAAAAATAAGTCCTTTTTAGATGAAGCAGTTAGAAAAGAGTCTGTATATTTTTTAATTAAATCCTGGATGGTTATGATAAATTTATCTAAATTACGAAATCCAACTTTTATGTTGTTTTGCTCAAGAGTTTCCATCAATGCACATTCTTCATTAATATCATTAGGTCTATTGTTAGCATCTTTTTTAAAGTTATTTATTGTACGCAAAATTGATTTTTTATTGTCTTTAAGACATCCTTTATATGCATTCTTTCCAGAAAATATATGTTCTAAAATAATGCCATATGAATAATAATCATGTTTTTTATTTGATGTTGATATTTCATTAATAAGCGTATTTGGATTATTTTTATTAAAATCGACTCTTTGTTTTATACGTTGGAAAATATTACCGTTAGGTTTTTGTATCAAAGAAAGTTCTGGTGCTACATGAAATACATTTCGAAAATTAGTAGTTATCTCCTCACCAATTGGATTTGCTAAGCCGAAATCAATCAAATAAGCCTTTCCACTTTCCATGTCAAATATAAAGTTGTCAAGTTTTAAATCATGGTGCACATAACCTAAATCATGTAAACGAGCCATTTCACGCCTGATTGCATTGGCAATAATTAATCGCTCAGAGAAACAAAAGTCAGCATTAGAGTTGAGAAGTTTTTGTATTTCCTTCCCTGGAAGGCAACGCATAATCAATGCTGCTGAATAGAAATCTTTGGAGTAACCAAAAAAAATCGCTTGAGATTGACCATACCTAGCATTATTTACAATTTTCTCATTTATCAACATAGATTTTAGCTTGTTTGCTTTTTCTTCAGAGCTTGGTTTTAAAAACTTTACGGCTTTTTTTGAATTTTTTATGCTCAATATTTTGTTTTTTGAGTCTGTTTTTGCATAGCAATGAGATTTTTTAACCACTCCAACGTGTCCGGTTCCGAGAGTTGAGTTTGAGCTAAAAACAAACTCAAAACGTCTTTCATTAATTTTATCGATATTTTCTGGTCTGCGTTGAATAATGTCTATCTCTATTGGAACAAAAAACTCAACTTGTACGCCTTCTTCATTCTTGACTGTATATAAAGTATTAGGTTTGAAATGAAAATAGAGATTATCTTCCATTTTTATTAAAAGTAAAGATAGTAGTCTTTTGTTTCTATCTCGAATATGCTGCCATTTAAAATGAAGTCTATGTTTGCTCATATGAAATTCCCAAATGCTGCACAAAAAATTTCTATATTGATATAGTCTCCGCGATTGAGATCGCGAGACTATATACCCACCACAGAAGCAACAACAGATGCTAGGATACACCATACATATCCCTGAATCTCTGCCGCAGAAACCATGTATTATATATACAACATATCAAATAAAAATTAACGAAATATTATGCGGTAAGATAAGACATAAAGGAACCCCTGTAGGAGACAAAAATTCACAACAAATGCTATACTCAACACACATGAGTTTTCGGAATTTATAACGCAGCTATTTTGCGTCAGAAGAAACGATTAAAACCAGCAATAGTTATTCATATTGTGTAGTTTTAATCGTTTCTTCTGGCGTAAAATAGCAAGTTAGAAAACCGAAAACTCATGTGTGTTGAGTATATATAG
>JABEVJ010000118.1 GCA_013043985.1 Legionellales bacterium
GATTTTTTCATGCATCTCCCACTTGGGTTCCGTATCTCAAGTCGTATGAAGCTCACGACTCTTTTCACCTTCAAGCGCGACTTTCGTACGGAATGACATTGAGCACTCAAAAATATTTAATTATAAATCTCGGAATCTCAAGTGCGTCGAGTATACCCATCTGCGGGCAAGTTTCAACACAAAGCTTGCCCCTATAAAACCCGTTCGATATAATGTCATCTAAGTAGCTTTTTTGAGAATATTATTTTTCACAAGGTCATCATAGATGAAAAAAATTTTTGTTATCAGTATATTAGCCAGTGCTTTTTTTTGTCAGTCAACGCTGAGTTTTGCTAAATCTAACGACAAGTTAAATATAGCGGGTGTATATGACTGTACGGGGTTTGATTCTCATGATGGCTCTTATAATGGTGTTGTGATATTAACGCTTGATGCGAAAGCCAGTGATTTTTCGCATAATTTTGGGGCTTATACACTTAAATTAACCGAAGGACATGGTTCTGAAGCGACAACCTTTTCTGGTGAAGTTGCTGCACACGGTGATGAGCTTGCTATCTATTTTGCAAACAATGGCAAAAATACAATTGACATGATTGATCATGGTGTTGGTATCGCTCATGTCACTCATGATCAAAATTCTGAAGGCAAATTTACCACTTCATTTCATAAGCTTTATTATGAACCCTCTTATCAACGAAACCAGAAAGGAGAAACAGGCTTGACAGGTGGTCGGGGTACTGAAGTTTGCGTAAAAAGAGGATAAATGAGAACTCACCGCTCAACCTGCCCCAAATTCCCATGAATCATCGCCCCATTAATCAAAGGATGACAAGCACAAAATTCAATTAACTCAGCAAGCTCATCTGGCTGTAAAAGACGATGATAGGTCGATAATCCCGATAAAGTCTCCAGTAAACCTGGAACATGCTTACAGCGTTCAATCAACATTTCTGTTTCCGTCACCCCAGGACAAACACAGCAGGTATGAATACCCTTGCCAGCCAAATCCTGACAGCTTGCTTTCATTAATCCCGCAACAGCATGTTTGCTTGTGATATAGGACGCACAGCCAGGCACGGCTTTTTCAGCCAATGTTGAGCCAATATAGATAATCGATGAACCCGTTGCCATCAATGGAATAATCCATCGATTGAGGATAATAGGTGCGACAACGTTCACTTCAAAAACTGCACGCACCGTCTCCGCTGACTGGGCGTCAGCCGTATCATTGATAAAAGAACCGGCATTATGAATGAGTGAAATAATGCTGCTTTCGGCCAGCTCAGCTTCAAATTTCTTACGAATTTCTGCCTGCTTAACGGATAAATTTTGCAGATCGACAATAATATTGGTGACACCCTTTATTTTGCTCGGATGGCGCGATAAATTAATCGCACGCCAACCACACTGCAAAAATCGTTTAAGCGTCGCTTCGCCTATACCTCGACTGCCGCCAGTCAGGATCAAAACTCTCGGCTCAGTAAACTGTGTCATGTAATACCACCCCCGTATTACTGTATTTTACCTTGAATTGCCTTGCATCCATCAATGTTGAATCAGGAAATAAACCCGGTTCGGGTTGCCCGAGGGCAATAGCACAATCACCCAGGCCAGAACCTGAAATTTTAGCGCCATAACAATTTTTTTGCTGTTGTAATTTGCCTACAATATGATTCAGTGCAACATCGCTGACACCTAATTGCTGCTGCAATTTAAAATGTAGATTCATGAAATGCCCCACTGACTCCCAGTCTCCTGCCTGCCAATTAGTTAAAGCTGCCGTGGTACATGCATCTATTTCGTCAAATAAACGATTGAGTTTTTCCGCTCTGTTTTCATAATATTTTTTCACTCGGGTAATCACCTGTGGTGTAGGTGTTTTGTAACCACAGTAAACAGCCGTCAAAGCAGGAATCTGCTCCAGAACCACGGGCTCTATATCAAATTGGCGATAGGCCACTATCTTGCCAAATGTACTGGCAGCCACATCTGCTCCAGAGGCGCACCCCTGAACATGCCGCACAATTTGACGGGCTGAATGCATAATCGTGGGTAAGTGGAAAGAGTGCTCCAACCATTGTCTAATCACCGCAACACTGGCGACCGTAAGTGCTGCCGAAGAGCCCAGTCCAAGTGTCGGCAAAAAATCCGCATCAATTGCCAGATCGCAGCCGCTTGTCAGATTATCGCGATAAGCAAGTAATACGCCAAGCACAAAATCATAAGGCGGTATTAATGCTAACTGTGAAAGTGTTGTTTGATAAGGCGAAAAAACATCCGAGGTAATGTGAATTTGATCATCATTTCTTGGTTTTAACATAACGTTGACACTTTGTCCCACGGCAACACAAAGTGCTAATTTATCATCCAGAACAGCGTGCTCACCCATGAGCATCAGGCTTCCTGGTGCTGAGGCTTTAAAGACTGTGTAATCCATTTGTCTCTCCTGCAATTGATTCAACTTGATAACCAAATCGTTCTGCAATCTGTTGTGGCGCAACCTCTGCTGCTATCAGAACAACGCCTGCCTCATTACCCCATACCGCACCTGCACCGCAAATTTTTGCAGCCCCTCCAGTCAGCTCAACCTCTCTGATAAACTCTTGTACTTTAACTGGAACAACGCCGATTTCTACCAGCAATTGATGATTCGTCCGCACACACTCTCGCATGACAGCCTCATTTTGGTCAATCACAGCCTGATCCATGGCACTGGTAACGGCTCCAAAATCGGCCAGCATAGCAGGATGATTAATTTTTTTTGCTACTGTGCTGACACTTTCACCCGTTGTACATTGCGGTTTACCCGTATTGACAATAAAAAACGGCATACTTGGAAGTTCCCGCTTAACGCTAGCCCCTTGTTGAAACCATAAACATCCACCATTTAACGACACATGTAAATCAAGCCCACTTGATCGGCCATGCTGGATATTTTCAGTTTCCCGCGCGTGCTCAAGATATGTTTCTGGTGAGAGCGTCAGCCCCTGCTGCAGAGCAATCGAATGCATTACACATAAAATCAATGCAGCGGATGAGCCCATCCCACAGCCAACAGGTATGGTCGAATGCGTACTCAGTTTAACACCGTCTGCAAGCTCATGATTGACCTTATCAAGTAAGTGCGCAAACGCATATTTCGCTAACTCGCCGGGGAGCTTGACCACATCGCGAATCCCAACATCGCCTCGTAAAAAAGCTTCATATCGAGTTCGAACGCGCCCTTTTAATTTATGCAGTGCTTTCATTGTCATCGCTTTATGATGCCTGAGATTCAGCAAGTCAAAAGAAATCAGATGCCCTTGTTGCTCACTCACCCAAGCTTCGGCATAACGATTGACCGCCATCGCAAGCGCAGGCTGACCATAAACAACAGAGTGTTCTCCTGAGAGAATCAGTTTACCTGGCGCGATCGCCTTCCTCATTATTCTACTCCTCGGAATTGAATCTGCGGCGTTGTTGCGGTTGACTTGCGCCGTCCTCATGTACAAGCAAGTACACTCCGGCGGCTCAAGTCAACCGCGCCTAGCCGCAAATCCAATTGCGAGGAGTCTATATACTTTTTACCGCCGCTCTAAAGTCAAATGTGCTCTCATCAACTCACCATAATTCGTTTGAGCCGCCATGAGCGACAATTCCCCGCACATCACTGTAC
>JABEVJ010000119.1 GCA_013043985.1 Legionellales bacterium
TTCGTTAAATAGCTTGCTATTCGCCTCAAACAAGAACCAATTTTTCCTCGATTCTCTCTTTTTTCGCTTCAAAGAACCAATTGTCAACAGACCCTAGTTCCTGTCGCGTAATGAGCTTAAAAGATGTGTAGCCCTCAATCCGCCTGCAAAAGAAGTGATTATTTCATCATCTATTGATCATTCGATAAATTTTAACGAACGCTGGATTTGCACGCGGACTGAGGGGGAATCAAGCGTTAATTTTTAATCAATTAGCTGCTATCACGTAATTAAGATTTTAACACTGAAGCTCAAAAACGCTCGTCATTGCGAGGAGTTTACGACGAAGCAATCCAGAAAGAAAATATTTAAAATCAATCGGTTAGCATTTATGACTACTCTGGATTGCTTCGTCGTAAACTTCTCGCAATGACGAGCATCTTCGCATATTTGTTGTCATCATTTCCACATTACGCGACAGCGTAATGTGGTTTCCCGCCGCACGGGAATGACAAGAAAAAACTGTCCGACACAAAGAGCTAAACTATCACACAAGAAGACAAACTCCATTCTTTCTTGGAACTTGGTTCAGTTGGTGCTTTATCCGTCTTATTATTCCAAAACGAACTCCAGATATTTTGCGTCGTCTTCTGAGTATTAATAAGCGGCGAAGTTTCCTTTATTTCAGTTATTGTAATCCTTTCACCCTGAGCTTCATTAATATTATCTCCATTTAACAAATCAATTGGGAGCTCTTCTTTCGGTTTAGTCTGCTCATCCACTGTTTTAAGTAATGTGATAAATACATCCTGCTGAGCCTTCTTATTCGCTTTATAAAGATCCGGATTTTCTACCAGGAGCTCAGGACTCACAGGATGTTCTATTATCTCATAAACGCTATCCAACAACTCTCCATTAAGAATTCCATCGGGTGTACCAGGAAAGGTAGCTCCTAGATCATCCATGCACTCTTTGACAAGCGCAGATAAATCCTGCTCGCCAACATTATGATATTTTTTTTCACTCGCTTTTATCACCATAGGTTCTGCTGTGCTATATGAGGCAGACAAATTCACGCTGATAGCTCCAAAATAGGTGCTCCAGATATAACTCATAGCTAAAAATGAAAGCATTGAAGATGCCAGGAATGCAAGGTCACAGCTATTATTAGCTTGCGTAGCAGCGGTTGAAAACCACACGTAGAGCCAACAAAGAAATGCTACGGTAGTATCGGTGGTACAGAAACCCGAAGCACCAACGAAAGCCGTTATCAATCCAAATGTGGCGCCAGCCCCTATTTTAGCTTTTGAAGAAAGCCCGTTAATATACCAGGCGGCAAGCTTAGGGAGCTCGCAAAGATATCCAGCAACAGTTTCTACACTCGTTATGTACATGGCAAATTTGGCTGGACCACCGAGTACAGTCCAGATCAGTGTCGCTACAGCGGCAAGCAGAACTGATTTAGATAGTCCGTAGGCAAATTGATATGCTGTATTACCAATCCCAAAAACCTGAGCAAGTGCGAAAAAAGTTCCCAAAACAGCGGTTACTACTAGTACTGCCTTGTATTTTGCCCAATAATCAAAAGTACTTTCTTTTGTTATATGTTGTGTTTTTACCAGCATTGCGTATATTACATTTTTTTTAGACCGATGCAATTTATTTACAAAATCATAAAAATCTTTTGCAAAAATACGCTCTTGAGGATCAAGTTTCTTAGAGGTAAAGAGATCCCCGATAAACTGTTTCAATGTGTTCCAAATTCCATCTTTAGAAACAGGAAGGTTATCACGACCATCCATGTCTTCCTCCGAGTGTTGATAGTGCTGATCAGTCGAGCTCAAATCCATTTCCTCTGACATCTTTTCGAGTTCCACCAATTTGGCGTCAAGAGTGTTCAAAAACTCCTTCCCCTGTACAGCATTGTCACTTAATTCCTCAACCTCTGAACGTAAAGCAAGAATAGCTTCTCGCGCCTGTTCGCTAGTATAAGTTGAAATCTGATACATCATTCGTCGGATCGCCCGATATGCGCTGCTTTGCTCGGAACCACGCAGCCACTTAATGACAATTTTATGCAGGTAATAAATATGAAGAAAAATGGCCCATACAAAATTAAGAAAACTGACAACCCAAGCCATCTTATTATTGAGGCTTTCTCCGCCTAAATCACGCCAAATGGTTTTTTGATTAGCGATGATTCCATTATAGCTGGTGGCAAAAATGGAGGCCGCAGCAGCCGCTCCCGAAAGGATAATCAGCAATACTTTGATCCTATCTGACGTTGAACCATGCTTCACCACATCCCAAATTTTGAATCTTCCTGTATTATAAAAGGCAAGCCAGCCCATCAGATTCAAAATGAAATTTGAAACTGAGCCGCCTATTGCACCGAATAATGGTAAAGGGAATGGTGCCCCTAAGGCAACACCTGCTTCTTCATTACATAACCAATTGGCAAGAAAAGCCAGGATGAAAATACTGAGATGAGGGGTATAATAAGCCGCGTATCTGATGATGGTCCAACATAATTCCAGCAGTTTTTGAGTCGCACTAGCAGCTTCATCTTTTTCAAAATCCTCAAGGAAGATCATTGAGTCATCATTTTCGTCCTCAATTTTTATTTCGTCAACTTCTATACCACTTAGAGGAAAATAGTAGCTAGATTCGGATTTGGTCTGTTGTTGAGAACCGCTCATGGCTCCATGCGGAATCGAATTGATATTGTCAGTATCAATTTCATTGGTTGTATTATCAAATATCAGGTCATTAATGTTTTGTTTTTTCATTTTAAATTATTCCTATAATTTATTACTTTATTCTGGATATATACTCAACACACATGAGTTTTCGGGTATCTTGGCTGAGAGCATCAGTTTTTGTAAAAAACAGCCAGCAATCTTAGTTGATATTTTATCCAATTACAAGACAATAGGGAGGTTTGAACAAAAAAAAACCACCCTTGCAAAAGCAAGGGCGGTTTATTGTTAAAATGTATTTTAATTTAAAGTTGGAATTAGCCTGGACTTAATCCATTTCCTGGGCATTTAACATCGACATCAATTGGATGTACTACCAGATATTGTGGATACGTCATTGCACCCATTCCCCATTGACCATCCAAGTACATGTGATATTCCATATAACTCTTGGTTTCAAGTTGAGATGCAAGGAAAGTACGATCAATATTAACATTGTAGTACTCCATAGGGCATCTCATTGTTGTCGGAACAACGACTGGAACGAGGCCGGTAGTTGAATTACCAAGCCATGCAAAAGCACTCGCGGAGCAAACTAATAAGCTTGCTACTATCAAGATCTTTTTGGTGTTCATGTTAAGATTACTCCTTTGAATTTATCAACTTTTCTCGAAAAAGGACGCTACCAGAAAGTGTTTCTTTCGATTAATTTAACTAAGAACAGTATTAATATAGCACAAGATTTTAAGTTGTACCTCTCGCATCTCAAAATATGAAATAAGCAAGGATCAAACGATATTGATTCCTATTTGCTTTTGAGTTATAATAAGCTTCTTAATTTTACTTGGTATTTAAGCTTATGCGTTGCATTAGATACATCCAAATCATTAGACCTCATTGGAAACTCGCTTGCTGCCTCTTAAGCTTCAGCGCGCTAGGTTTGGCCGCACCTGCCATAACAGCATTGACCTGGCAGCAAAAAGCACAAAATGTTTGCCAGCAACTTGATACTGCCAGCAAAGCCTATCAACAAAACAATATGCAACAAGCTCATTTCAATGCGACCATGGCTTATTTCCAAAATTACGATCTTAATATTGAGCCTGCTGCGCGAAAAATTTTTCAACAAGGCCATATTTTTGAAATAGAACAAATGTTTAGCCATTTGAACAGTAATATGGTTGATAATCCAACTCCACAGCAAATTGCTGCGATTAAGCAACAAACGGATGCGCTGTGCCAAGCTATTGTTTCTGATGCAAAAAACATGGATGCAGAGCAGCTAGACTACCCTACTTAATAAGGCGGATTAACGATGTTTCGTGCATATTTATTGATTATTTTATTATTTATCGGTTTTACTGATGCAATGGCTGATAACAAGCCAGCTCTTCCAAATACTGATTTTAATAAAGTCGTTCAAGAAATCCAGCAATCGGGTGACAACTTACTGTCTCAATACAATGGAAAAAATGGCATCGATATCATGAATGGATTTTCGAAGCTGTATTTTGATCATTATGAAGGGGATGGAATGGAGTTAGCGGTCATGGCCATTGCGCCACAAATCAATAGTCAGACAGAATCACTTTTCACACAATTAATCGGTCAAAGTGCCCAAAATGCTCCGCTTGCTGATCTCCAAAAAACCTGGAGTACACTAAAAATAAAACTGGTTGATGACACTGACTTGTTGCAAAGTAATGCGGCAGATTCATTTGGTGAAGTCCTTTTTCAATCCTTTATTATTTTGCTGCGAGAGGGTTTTGAGGCAATGCTGGTCATCACGGCCTTACTTGCTTATCTGCGTCGCTCCAATAATTCCGATAAAAATCCAGTCATCTATAGCGGCATAGGACTGGCACTTGCAGCCAGTGTCATCACCGCTTATTTATTTATTACCCTTTTTCATCAAGCCGGAGCAAATCGAGAAGCCATGGAAGGGATCACCATGCTGGTGGCCTCTGCTGTTCTTTTTTATGTGAGTTATTGGCTTTTTTCAAAACGTGAGTCTGATCGATGGCAGGCCTATATAAAAGGAAAAATGAATAAAGCATTGTCAAATGGAAGCGCATTTGCACTCGGGCTAGCTGCTTTTCTAGCTGTTTATCGCGAAGGTGCTGAAACCATTTTATTTTACCAGGCCTTGTCCGCCGATGCTCATAACTTCCAATTAGCCCTTTGGATAGGCATAGCTGCTGCATTCGCTGCCCTATTTTTACTCTATTGGATCATGCAAAAAGCATCCTTGCATATTCCTTACTCTTTATTTTTTACGGTCACTGCTATTTTTCTTTTTTATATGGCCTTTTATTTTATTGGCGGCTCTATGCTTGAATTGCAGGAAGCAGGCTGGATCGCGATTACACCAATCCTATGGATGCCCCCGCTTTCCTGGTTTGGTGTTTATCCCACATGGGAAAGTATCGGCGCACAATTATTCTTTTTGATACCGAGTATGGGAATGTTAATATGGGTATATAGCAAAAAATCTTCTAAAAAAATAAGTGAATTAACATCCTCATGAGCAGTTCGTCGCATCTGAAAAAAATTCCGATTAAAATCGCTACCAATAGTGTTTCTTCCGCTCGTCGGTGGCCTTGGATGCTCAAAGTGGAAGAATGGTTTTATAAACATAAAAACCAATTGATTTTTGTGCATATTACTATGTTTGTTTTTTTTATGAGCATGATGATTATTCCCCTGTTTACAAAATTTCCCGATGTGAATGCAAACATATGGAATAACTTACGTTTATTAAGCACATTTTTATTTTGGGGGTTGTGGTTTCCTCTGGTATTTGCCTCCGTTATTTTTGCAGGAAGAATTTGGTGCGGTGTTTTATGTCCGATGGGAGCTGCCACGGAGTGGGCAAATAAAATAGGTTTCCAACGCCCCATCCCTGCCTGGCTACGCTGGGAAGGTACACCTGTTTTAAGTTTTTTATTAATCACGATACTGGGCCAAACACTGGATGTGCGCGATGAAAACAGCGCAATGCTGGAAATTTTTGGCGGAACATTGCTTCTAGCCCTGATTATTGGCATTTTCTTTGGCCGCAATAAACGCGCCTGGTGTCGACATGCCTGCCCTATCGGTTTATTACTTGGCGTTTTTTCACGTTTAAGTGTCATCGAGTTTGCTCCTAAGCTTCCACAGAAAGGAGGCGATCGTTATGCTGAGCGCGGCGTTTGCCCAACCATGATTGATATTAACCATAAGGCTGAATCCCGTCATTGCATTCAATGTTTTCGCTGTGTCAAACCCGCATCGCCAGGAGGACTGTTTTTACGATTTCGCAAAGCGGGTGAAGAAATTTTGCAGATTCGTCACCGCAATCCTAATTGGGCTGAAATCTGGTTTATGTTTTTGGCAACAGGAGTTTCACTCGGTGGTTTTTTGTGGTTGATTTTGCCACAGTATCAAACATGGCGACAACAAGTAGGTAACTGGTTTATCAATCACGGTTGGTACTGGATTGGCAATACGGGTCCCTCATGGTTGATGAGCGTACATCCTGAGCAACATCAAGCCTATAATTGGCTAGACTTTATGATGATAATCGCATTTATGCTCGTTTGTATGCTCTTTTGCACATTTGTTCTTTGTGCAACCAATGCCTTATCGAGTTGGCTCGCAGGCAAATTCAACGGTGATCGCACGTTTAAATCACGTTTTCTTGAATCTGGCTATCAATTCGCTCCTATTGCCATGATCTCGATCATCATTGGTCTGGGTGATCAATTATTCAAACAATTGCAGCTATCAGGATTACCTGCTGATTTGATATCTTATTTTAAAATAAGTTTATTTTTGCTCTCCATTGTTTGGAGCATTTATTTAGGCTATCACATTTTGAAAAACCAAGGTGTGACCAAAATTGGTCGTTTTCTTGCACTTATTCCAAGTGCGTTAGGCAGCATAATTATTGCTGCGGCATGGTGGCCTGCTATTTTTGGCGTCCATTTTTCGATGCTAGCAGAGTATCGTGCACATTTGGCCATTCTTTCGTAGAGGAGTTTTAATGAAAAAATTAATTGCTTTGCTGACACTGCTTTCAACAACTGCTTTTGCCGCTGAAACCACTATTGGTCAGGCCGTACAAAAAAATGGCATGGAAATTGGTGCTGTTTATTTGCAGGCAGTCGATATGGCCTGTATGTCTGCGGTACAAGATAATACGCAATATGATATTCATCTTGAAACAGATATTCATGCTTTGCAAAACAATCCGAATGGTTTTGCCTTTGGCGAGTGGATTCCCTACCTGACCATCGCCTATCATTTAGCGAAAGAGGGAACTGACTGGGAACAGACTGGTTCACTGATACCGATGGTTGCCAATGATGGTCCCCATTATGGACAGAATGTTAAGCTTGACGGGGCGGGAAAATATAAATTAACCTATCACATTGAGCCTCCCGACGTGATGGGCTTTTGTCACCATACTGACAAAGAAACGGGGGTTGCTAATTGGTGGAGTCCTTTTGATGTATCCTGGGAATTTACCTATTTAGGGACAGGGAAAAAGGGAGGGTATTAGACCGTGTCATACCCTCTTTTTCAAACTGCCCACGAACCGTGTGAATGTTCATAAATAACTTTCACACGCTTTAGATCAATTTTTTTGCGTGCTTGCCAAAGCTCATATTCGGCATCTGACATGCTTACTGGTGAAGTGGTATGATATCACTGACCTATTTTTAACATGAGGCAACCATGAAAAAACAACCTTTTTTTTCTCCCTGTGACCTTAGCAACTACAAAACTGAATTCACGCATCTGCTTGAAGAAAACAAGCGAAAAATTGCAGCATTAGCGCAGCAAGAAAATCCCACCTTTGAAAATCTCATTCACCCGCTAGATGAGTTAAGTAATGAATTACATCTGAAATGGTCAACTTTATCACATATGCACAATGTGGTTGATACTGATGAAGTACGTAACGTCTACAATGAGGCACTGCCTTTATTAAGCGATTATCAAACTGATATGGGGCATAATATGCCACTTTTTAAAGCATTTCAGCAAATTGCCAACCACAGCAGTTTTGCTTCACTTTCTGCAGAAAAACAAAAAGTCGTTGCGAATGGTTTACGTGATTTTCGTTTATCCGGTATTGAACTGAATGAGGAAGATAAAGCGCAATTTCGTGAACTTGAAAAAAAGCTATCTGAATTATCGTGTAAGTTTGGTGAGAATGTGATGGATGCAACTTATGCATGGGAAAAAGAGATTTCCAATATCACTGCCTTAAAAGGCCTGCCAGAACATGTGATCAATTATGCCGCCAAAAAAGCCTCTGAAAAAGAAAAAATAGGTTGGATACTCACGCTCGAAATGCCTTGTTATCTTGCAGTAATGTCATACAGTGAAAATCGAGAGCTGCGGCAAGAGATGTATGCCGCTTTTATGATGCGTGCATCGGAGCTGGGCGATAAAACATTTGATAACAGTGGCATCATGCAGAAAATTTTATCGATTCGGCATCAGCTAGCTAGCTTATTAGGCTATCACAATTATGCTGAATTATCGCTCGCGACTAAAATGCTTGATAAACCGGAAAAAGTGCTTAACTTTCTGAATGAATTGCTCAGTCTTGCCCGCCCCTTTGCCCAACAAGAGTTTCATACGCTGCAACAATTTGCTCTTGAGCATGATCACATTGAAAAAATTGAAGCTTGGGATGTTCCCTACTACAGTGAAAAGCTGCAAAAACAGCTATTTAATTTTACTAGTGAAGAACTGCGTGTCTATTTTCCAGAGCCCATCGTATTAACTGGTTTGTTTAATCTGGTTTCGGAATTATATAACATTCATATTGAACCGATGCAAAACATGTTGAGCTGGCACCCTGATGTAAAGTGTTTTGTTATTCGCGATAATCATCATCATGAGATCGGTTATTTTTATCTCGATTTATATGCTCGCCAACAAAAGCATGGCGGTGCCTGGATGGATGATTTTTGTAGTCGATATCGCACATTATCTGATGAATTGCAGCTTCCAATTGCTTTTTTAACCTGCAACTTCACTGCCCCTGAAAATAATCAGCCTGCGTTACTCACACATGATGATGTCATCACGCTGTTTCATGAGTTTGGGCATGGCTTGCATCACCTGCTTACTAAAATGGAAATCCTGGATATTTCCGGTATTAGCGGTGTTGAATGGGATGCTGTGGAGTTACCCAGTCAGTTTATGGAAAATTTTTGCTGGGAAAAAAGTGTCCTGGATCAGATATCCTCTCATTATCAAACAAGAGAGCCCTTGCCTGATACTCTCTATACACAACTCATTGCCTCTAAAAATTTCCAAACTGCCATGCAAATTGTACGTCAATTGGAATTTGCCTTATTTGATTTTCATATTCATCTTGATTTTGAACCCGGAGCAAAAGATGATTTTATTCAAAAAACCTTAAATGAAGTCAGAAAAAAAGTCAGTGTTGTGCCTATCACTGAAACTAATCGTTTTCAACATGGATTTTCACATATTTTTGCAGGAGGATATGCGGCTGGTTATTATAGTTATAAATGGGCCGAAGTTTTATCCAGCGATGTTTATGCGTTATTTCAAGAAAATGAAGTGATTTCTTCTGAGGTCGGCCACCACTTTCTTAATAGCATTTTGAGCCGAGGCGGTAGCGATACTGCCATGAATTTATTTAAAACTTTTCGAGGGCGTGAACCGCAAGTTGAAGCTTTGTTAAAGGCAGGTGGATTGCTGGAGAGTTAGTTTATAATTGCTGTCGCGTAATGTGGAAATAACAACAAATATCGAAAAACGCTCGTCATTGCGAGCGCAGCGAAGCAATCCAGTTGAAAGAGTGTAAAATCAAGATATTTGCATTTACAAACATTCTGGATTGCTTCGCTGCGCTCGCAATGACAAGCACTTTTCATATTCCACAACAACAATTAACCTGTCATTGCCACTCTTTGAGAAGATGAAGAAATTTCCCCATCCTTTTTATCTTCTCTGTTAATCTCTTCATCATTAACCTGAAGACTTTTTAATTCTGCGAGAAGCTCAGGATCATCCCACGCCTCTTCACTACTCATTGCTTGATTATTATTATTAAGAAACCCTATTTCACTAGCTAATGTTCCACTCTTAATAGCAACTTTTTCCTTTATCTCCACTTTTGGCAGGGTTAATCCAGAAAGTTGTTCATACATGACATCCCGCAGATCAAATATATCAGATGATCTTTCCACCATAACTTGAATAACACTAGCAAATTTTTTATGAGATCTCATAAAATTGCTATCACGCTTGAGGTGGTTCCATAACCTTGTTGCGGCAAGATCAATTTGATGATGAAAATCGAGTGCACATTCCTTCTTATTCTTTGCCCCAAATCCCGTAGTCGTGATTACTAAATTCAGGTCACTGATTAAAGCTTCACGTTTTTTTGAATCTGAAAGAGCATTATATAAATCACTCCAAAGCTTCACGATACTATCTCGTGCAGCAAGAATAGAATCTTCACTCGCCATATTACGCAGATCAACTTCTTTGGAAGGTAAAACTGAAAGCTTATAACGATTTTGTACCTTAGTGGCTAAGATACCAAGCTGCTTCATAAAATCTTTATAGTTGTTCTGTTGCGGTTTCGAGAGATTCCATGCTTTTAAAAGTTCTTTCTGCAACTCTTGGGCATCAGAAAGTTCGGTAATCCCAGTCATCACATGCTGCTCTATCAAATCCAGCACCTGAAGCAATACCCTATTGTTAGATTTTTTAAATAAGCTCAAAGAAGCGTCATTCTTAAACAATATCTTTCCTTCCTCACTTGTCATATCTAGCACAGTGCAACATGCTTTTATTTTTTCTTTGATACTAAGCTGAGAATCAAAAACACGGTGAACCAAAGATTGGTATATTTGGTTTTTTGCTTGATTCAAGTCTGCTTTCGGTTGTGCCTGACTACTTTGCGGTGCTGTCGCTTTTTTCGATTTTTGCTCATCATGCTGCTTAATAACAATATTAACCGCACTCTGTACAACAGGCGTAATTCTTATCTCAGCATTATTATTATTTGCTAGCAGATTAACATTGCCAACTGGTATTGGCTGAATATTAACGTTTGATATTGATGGATAGCTGATAGGGTTAGAAATAGGCGGTAACTGCTCAGAACTCGCATTAATCTCTTGCTTAATAGCAACAGGGGCTTGACTCAACTCTTGCAGTTTTTGATTAATTGTACTCAATTTTTCAAAATCTTGTTCCATATTTTCTTTTATATCGAATATTTTAGCAGGATCGATTTTGATTTCTTTAGTAATCCCTGTCCCTTCAATACTTAAAAGTTTTTTTGAAAGATTTTGTAAATTACGTTCCTGATTTTGCAGCTGTTGAAAATCGGGTTCACTCTTTATTTGATTTATTTTGGCTAAATTGTTTTGTTGTATTTTTTTCTCACCTGTGGTCAGAATTCTTTCAGTGATAACCTCTTTTATAACAGGATTACAGGGTCCTACGCACCGGCACCTATAACCCAAATCTCCGCCACACGTTATTGGTTGATATTCATTTATCGTTTTTTTCTCATAACCTAACGCGTTATTTTCAGTTTCAAATATATTTATCGTCTTGAGATAGGAAACCATCTTGTCTCTAACTTCAGCAAGCTCATTACTTAATTTGTGTTTATACACTGCAATAAGCTCATTTTGTGCATTGATCAATTCATTTACACTGTTTGATATGCCATCGATGTTTTCTAGAATCTCAAACTGAGGACTAAAACAACGTTTTTCAAATTCATCTGCTGCTTGAGATAACGCCACCGTGATAGCCGACAATCTGTCCGATCCATCCTGTAAATTGTTCGCACCATAGCGGTTAGCTACTGCTGATAAAGCAGCAATCTGAGTTTTGAAAGCAAAAACCTTCATGTTTGCTTCATTCACAAGGCGAAATGACTTGGAAATTGCCTTGATTTCAGCCAAAATATCACTGGCCTGAAGCAGCTTCAATGTAATCGCATCATACAAATTCGCATTAAAACCAAAAGTTTTTAACTCTCTAATCAAATTCATATTTGTATCAAAATTATATCTTTCGGGGAGTGAGTATTTATCAGCAACCTCAATCCAAGGACTTTGAGAATCGCATTTGTCTAACTTTTTGGATAGGTTCGCCTCTACAACCAAAATGAAAATATAACGAATCAATTTTTTCCGCACATTCTCCAGTGAAGAATTTTGATCCATGTTGAGCGTTGATTTGATTTTTTTTAAATCAATTTCATTCGCGAAGGCCGTGACACTAATCCCATTGAAATGTGGCAAGTTATTTTTAATACATATAGCATTGTCACGGTGTAAACCCTTTAGAATATTATTTAAGCAGGCTAGGTTGATTTGCTTCTTATTTTTTTTCCCTGGGCTTACAAGAATCAAATTACCAATTTCAAACAATCTTTTTTCTGCATACCTTTCGATTGATATTTGAGCTTTGGCACTGTTGTTATTATTGTTCTGTGGAAACATTATTTTGCCTCTTATATTTAAATATAGCCCTTTTGTATGAGGGTATAATATTAGGGTCTGTTGACAATTGGTTCTTTAGCTGCAAAAAGAGTGTAATCGGTAAAAATTGGTTCTTGTTTTCGTTAAATAGCTTGCTATTCGCCTCAAA
>JABEVJ010000120.1 GCA_013043985.1 Legionellales bacterium
AACCAGCAATAGTTATTCATATTGTGCAGTTTTAATCGTTTCTTCTGGCGTAAAATAGCAAGTTAGAAAACCGAAAACTCATGTGTGTTGAGTATAAATTAAGTAATGGTCTTGCAACGCGTATATTTTGGTTGGTTGTGGTTTGGGTTATTGCAATTTTTGGATTTTTAATCTATCAATCTTGTTTATTACCTGATTTACGGTTACACGACAGTGTGCTCATCGCTTTATTGTCAACGACTACCGTCAATATTTTAGCACTGTTACTTTTAGTGATAAAATATGTTTTTAATCATCGGCTGAGAATGTAGGAATAGCAACAAATTTGGGAAAACGCTTGTCATTGCGAGGAGTTTACGACGAAGCAATCCAGAATGGTTGTAAATTCTAACAAGTTGATTTTACTATCTATTTACTGGATTGCTTCGTCGCTGCGCTTCCTCGCAAAGACGAGCGTTTTTCACGTATTTGTGACTATTCCACATTACGCGACAGCCACTATATATTTACTGGATTGCTTAGCGTTGAGGCAGATGAGTTATTTCTCATAAGCGGTGTTGAATTTTCTGTGTCATAGACAACCTGCCGAACATCGATTTTCCCAGTGACGGCTTTGGTGATGAGGGTGGAGCGGTATTCTTGTAACCTCATTATTATTGCCTCAACTTTTTTATTTTGATCATCTAATTTGACAGTTTTTTCATTCAAGAAATTGGCAATTCTTTTTTGTTCGTTAAAACTTGGAATTGGGACTGAAAGTTTTTTAAGATCATCTTGGTTGAGGTTGGGTTGCCCTCCACCGTTAGATAATGAGATAAGGATGGGTCGATGCATCCAAAGCCAGTAATATACAAATTGAATATAAAAAACATTAGATTCTGAAAAAACACAACAAGCTTGGTTAACAGCGGCATTAGTACCGAGAATACCAAGACGTCCGATAGTTGCGCCATACATAGCGATAGCAAGACTACCTGCTGAATAGAGCTTGAGAGTGGAGTGAGCTTTAACTGCCTCTTCCGTGATCTTATGAGTAGTATCATAAATCACTCTTTCTCTCAATTCAGAGGTAGTAATCCAAGGAATATTACCATCATAAAATGATGGGTTATCACTTTTGGGAGTTGTGCCACTCCCGATAGTTTTGAAACCATGTGTAACTTTCCATATTTCCCAATGCTCTGGAATCTCCCCCAACCACTCAACCCCTGAATCTTTCATCTTGACTGATGGATCAAGTCCTTTTGTGACGGCGTGGCTGATTAATGCGGTGCGTTTTTCAGTCAGTTTCGTGAGTAGAGCTTGTTGTTTGGCGATCAGGGTGTCAATTTGGGCAGTTTTGTGGTCGAGGAAACGGGCGATGGATTGTTGTTCTTTGATTTCAGGAAGCAATAATGGAAGATTTCCAATGAAGTTCCAACTTGCTCGAGGCATTTTACTACCATAGGTTGAAGAGTCTACAATATTAATGAAGTCACGAGAAAGTATGTAGTACTTTAAAAAATCTGAATTTACAGAATTTTTGCATCTAATCACAAGAGCTTCGCTGGAAATCAGCCCCTCCTGTTTTGCTAGGTGGACTTTTGCTAAATAGGGTCTTAATTTTCCGAACAGAACATCACCTGAAATAAACATCGATGCCGTACCTTCGCTATCACTAATTTCTCCGTTAAGTTTTTTTCCAGTCCATGATTCAATGTGTTCAAGACCGATATAAGGTAAATTTGAGTTTTCAGCATTTACTTTGTTGTTGATCAAATTAGTTGCGAATTTTAGTCGAATGACTCTCCAGTGATTTGGAATATTTTGTAACCAAGTAATGTCAGAATCTTGCTGAATTTGGTAAGGTAAATACTTCATCACACCACCTCCCTCAGCATCTCCATAATCTCCCTTTCCAGCTCTTTGATTTCCGCTGCAATCACCTCCAGCGGACGCGGTGGCTGGTATACATAAAAGTGACGGGTGAGGGGAATTTCATAACCGACTTTCGTTTTGGCATGATCAATCCAGGCATCAGGCACGTGAGGCAAAACTTCCGCTCTCAAGTAATCTTCACAGTGATTTTTGACAAGTGCTAACAACTCATCATGCCCCGTTTCATTGTCATACCCTAAAGGCAAGGGCAAGCCAATATCATCTGGCAAAGAGACAATTTCAGTATCACGCAAATCCGTATCCGGCTCCGGTTTGCCTTTTGCATCAAGACAAATATCTGCCGTTGCGTCGCGCTCGGAAAGGGCGGCCAGAATCGCTTTTTTAATCGGAGCACCGATCTTGATGCCTGTTTTTTTCAAGGCTTTTTCTAATACTGCCTCAAAAGCAGGGCGATTACGGTACACGGTTTCACTGTTTAAACTTTGCAACGCTGTTTTAATGATCGCTTGGTTTTTTTCACCCTCCGCGACTTCAGCACGATAGGCAGCTTCATCTTTTCGTTTTTTGCTGCTGGCCAGATTGATAAATGCACTTTGTTCATCGAGCCGTTCAATGCGTGCTGGATTGGCCTGAAAGTTTAATCTTAAAGGGCACTCAACCGTGATTTTGAGATAACCAAATGCACGATTATCCAGGATTTTACTGCATATACGATACTCGGGTTTACCATCAATCAGCACTTCGCTTTTAGCATCGTGATTGTTTTCGGCATACAAATGCACTAATTCTTTAATGTGCTCATCTGACAACTCATTGCGTTTATTACCTAAACTTTTATTCATTTTTCTGAAGTGGTGCGAACCGTCAATCAATTGGACTTTACCTTGACGATGCGCAGGTTTTTTGTTCGTCACTATCCAGATATACGTATAAATTCCAGTGTTATAGAACATTTGGTCTGGCAGCGCGATCATGGCATCAAGGAGATCGCGTTCAATTATCCAACGCCGGATATTGCTTTCACCACTGCCCGCATCGCCTGTAAATAAAGGCGAACCATTAAAGACAATGGCAATTTTAGAGCCATCGCCGCCTTCATTTTTACCCAGTGTATTGATCTTGGGCGGTGCGTGCATCTTGGCAATCATATGCTGCAAAAACAAAAGTGAGCCGTCATTGATACGAGGCAGACCTGCACCAAAACGCCCGGAAAAACCATGGTCTTTATATTCTTCTCTTACAAAATCTTCCTCAGGTTTCCATTCAACACCGAAAGGCGGGTTGGCGAGCATGTAGTGAAATTTTTTATCAGAATGGCCATCGTGTGAGATAAATCCATTAGTCTTGTTTTTGGCATCCTTGACGCCAAGCGTATCACCATAAACCAGATTATTGATCGGCTCGTCTTTGATCAGTAGATCGGCGCAACAAATGGCGTAAGACTCAGGATTATATTCCTGGCCAAATAATTCGATATTGGCATCGGGGTTCAGACCCGTTACGATGCCATCACCACAGATGAATTTTTCTGATTCAGAAAGCATTCCGCCTGTTCCCGCGGTTGGGTCGTACACACTGCGGTAAATGCCAGGCTTGTAGATATCTGCTTCTTCACCCGTAAAAAGCAGTTGTACCATGAGACGAATTACTTCACGCGGGGTAAAGTGGTCGCCTGCTTCTTCATTGGCTTGTTCATTGAATTTTCGTACCAGCTCTTCAAAGAGATATCCCATTTGCAGGTTACTGATGGCGTGGGGTGACAAATTGATCTCAGCCGAGCAAAACTCTTTCATAATCAGAAATAACCGATTGGCTTCATCCAGTTTGACGATTTCTGCTTCAAATTCAAATTTGTCGAAGATATCACGGGCACGCGGTGAGAAACCTTGGATATAAGCAATGAGATTACCCGCGATATTGGATGGATCTCCCAACAGTGTTTCAAAGGTAAAGCCACTGGTATTAAACAGTTCTTGTTTACCCTCGTTTGTGGCAATGCGCGATAAGGCTTTGTCCAATGCTGTGCCCGTAATACCTTTATCTTCGAGGCGTTTTTTTTCACTCAATACTTTCTGCTTATTTTCGGCCAGCACCAAATCAAAACGGCGCAGCACAATCAGTGGCAGCATGACCCGGCGATACTGCGGAGGTCGGTAAGGGCCACGGAGCTTGTTGGCAATATTCCAAATGAATCCGATGAGATTTTGATGTTGCGTATTTTGCATAATAAGTATTCCTGATTCGTTCGGTATTTAAACAGTCGTCTCAGTAAATTCTTCATACGCTCTTAAAGCATCTGCCGCATACATCAAACTTGGCCCACCACCCATATACGTGGCCATAGCGAGCACTTCAAGCAGTTCTTCACGTGTGACACTCATACTAACCAAGGCTTTGACATGAAATCCAATGCATCCATCACAACGTGCGGCGATGCCCAGAGCCAAGGCAATCAGCTCTTTGGTTTTTTTATTCAATACACCCTCTTTCGTGGCTGCTTGAGAGAGTGCACTGAAGCCATTCATCACTTCAGGCATTTCTTTGCGCAATTTTCCGAGATAAATACTGATATCTTGAGTCACTTCTTTGTATGATTTGCTTGTCATGGCGGGTCTCCTTTGAATTGGTGAATTAACTTCGTCAAAATAGCAGGTGTTGGGGGTTGAGGCAATGGTTTTTGTCATTAACTACCCTAGTGGTACGCGCCTTCAATAGACAACATTGTCATGCCAGCGCAGGCTCATAGGCGTCAACTTAAGCCTTGCTAACCTCCAAAAGCCCCTCTCCCCAGCCCTCTCCCGCACAGCTTCAACATGAGTGAAGCGACAAAATTCAGCGTATAGCTGCGGGGAGAGAGAGCAGTTCGTGCCAAATTTTAGCTCTGTTTGCTTAAGTTGACGCTTATGAGCCTGCGCTGGCATGACAACTTATACCAGATTATTAAGAGATTCATCACTAGAGTTTGCTGCACACCTATTTAAAAAGCGAGTTAATTAATGGATGACGTTGCGCTGATGGGTTGCTTGATGTTTGAGCCTGTGAGTTGGTTTGCTGATGTGATTGTTGTCGAGCTGCATTTTCCTGTTGTTGTTTTTGTAATCGGGCTTTATTTTCTGCCTCATACTGTGCTTCCTCGCGCGCCATTTCTTCTTGTTGTTTTTTGTGCTCAGCTACCACTTTTGCTTGCCATGCTTGTTCTTGATTATATTGATCTATTTTCTTTTGAGCCCGCTCATTGAAGTACACTATATCGCTGTTTTCCCTCTGCAGCCGATCGAGAAAAACATATTCATCGTCAAGTGTTTTAAGCGATTCACTTTGTTTTTTCATCTCATCGATTGATGGATAGGGCGCATCAAACTCAATTTTATCAGTATTTAAAATGAGACTGACTTTTACAAACTGATCGTAATTTACGCCGTATTCCGTTATCCGTATTTTTATTTTGTTATGAATTTCCCTTTTTAAGTGTAAATGTTGAATCTCATTATACGCCATCATCGTAATGGCCATGGCAACTAAAAAGAGTAACAAAAACCCGAAAAACTTCATTTCGCCTCGGGTAATGCGCCCACCAGCGGCTTTTGTATCGGGTTTTCCACCTAAAAGATCAGCGTGTAACTCGTATAAACTCATGACTATTTACTCCTATATTCGGGGGCTAGTTTAATGATATCTCGTCTTGGTACTCTGCCGCGGATGATTTGTGCGATGGCTGTATTAGGACAAGATAATAATGAATTAATTTCATCGGGATTGATTAAATCGCAGGTGCCAATCTTGACCGTGTTAATGCGAGCATTATCAAATTCTGCCAATGATTGAGGGTCAGTGCTATTTTTTCCAAGCCCAAGCATGCGTAAAAATGAGGAAGACCAGCGGCGAATAATTTGCATGGCATCTTGCGCGGTGCTGCTTGCTATTCTTGATGAATGTGGTCGTTGGCGTCGTTGTTTATGCGTTGCCATTGACCATTTATCGCCACCGTTAAAAACATAGCGTCCTATACCCAAACTGATTGAAAATTCGATATATGGTATAGCAATGCTCTTGCCCGTATAGTAAGATGGCGAACGATGAAAATAACCTTAAGTGC
>JABEVJ010000121.1 GCA_013043985.1 Legionellales bacterium
AAACCAGCAATAGTTATTCATATTGTGCAGTTTTAATCGTTTCATAGGGCGGAAAAGAGCAAGTCAAAAACCCCTAAATATGAAACGCTTCGGGTATATCATAATATTGTTCACGGAGACCAAACATGGAAAGCGCATCTAAACCTAAAAAAAGAGCGATTAATATTCAATTATCTGCGGCTGAATTAATGCCACAGGATGAAAAATCACTCGATATATTGCATACTAGAGCGCAACAACTTGCGAAGCAAACAACTGAAACAACACAAACGAGCACTAATCAGTATATTTGTTTTACATTGGGCGGAATGCATGAACGGTATGGAATATCCTACCAATTTATTCGAGGCATTATTGATGACATTGTGCCAACCCCCCTTCCCTGTACGCCAAATTATATTGCAGGAGTCATTAACCGACGAGGGAACTTAATTACTATTGTTGATTTAAAACCGTTTTTCCATACACAACAGACACAATATACAGAAAAACCCTATATTATTGTTAGCACGGTCAATGACATCACTTTTGGTATATTAGCAGACAGTGTTGAAGGCAGCGACTTTTATGAGCTCTCCTCATTAGAGCCGCCATTTGCATTCCCTGATATCATTAAACCGGAATTAATCATTGGTCTTCATCGGGGAGTGACGGCTATTATCAATGTTGAAGCATTAATATTGACACCGGAATTACAGATTAAAAAATAAAGGAGTTATAGCAATGAAGTATGGTAACTATATGGAAAGCTTAAGTATTCGTGGACGCTTAATGCTTGGTTTTGGCGCAATTATCCTGATTTTGGTGATCAGTGCTGGCATTACGCTCAGCAGGGTAAATACGGTAAAAAGTGTTGCTACACATTTTATTGGTATCGATGTGCCCTTTTATGATTCAACCGCTGATATGTATATCAATATTTATCGCATGCAAAATGCCGTTAATTTAGCTATCGTGTCACAAACTAAAAATTATCAAACTGAATTGACTCAGGCTGAAAGTAACATTGATAGAATACAATCAGACATCGATGATGACGTCAATCATTTGAGCAACGCATCGATTTCCGAGAGCTGGGCGAGCATAAAAACAAACATCAATGAACTGAGAGCATTGAACGCACAAGCGCTTTCAACCACTGACACCAGCGCAGCAGCAACCCTCTTAATCACTAAAATTAATCCTATGCTCAATTCAATTCTGGATGTTTTAGATGGGTCATTGAATGAACAGGGTGAACGTGCTGGCGGACTGCTCACAGTTGAATATAATAATTTACAAAATCAAGGAACTGCCGTAACAAACGATGTAGGAATTATTGCCTTTGCTGAATATGCTGTCCTGCTTGCAGGTATCATTATTTCACTGTTTATCGTGTATTTTACTTCACGCAGCATCATTCGCTATGTGAACCTCATCAGAGAGCAAAGCAGTCGCATTGCTGCAGGTGATTTAACCAAACGTATCGTTGTTATAAATGATGATGAAATGGGGCAGCTGTGCGGTGATTTGAATAGTATGACAGACAGTCTGGCTAAAATGACAAAATTGATTAACGATGCTAGCGTTAATATGGTGACCTCACTGTCAGAGGTCAGACAATCTGCCAACATGCAATCCTCTGGTGCAAGTGAGCAGGCTAGTTCAATTAATGAAATTACAGCCTCATTGGAGGAGATTGAAAAAAGCTCTAATCAAACCAATGAAAAGGCAAAAACACTGGGCGAGACTGCTGAACGTTCACATGTAAAGGGACAACAAGGCCTGGAAGCCGTTGCACAAAGCATTAATGGAATGAAAATTGTCGGAGCAAAAGTACAGATAATTGCTCAAACCATTTTGGATTTAAGCAATCAAACGCAACAAGTTGGTGAAATTACCGCTGTGGTGAATAATCTGGCACAACAGTTAAAAATGCTAGCATTAAACGCTTCTATTGAGGCAGTAAAAGCAGGAGAAACTGGCAAAGGATTTTCCGTAGTCGCAACTGAAGTCAAAAATCTTGCTGAACGTTCAGAGCAATCAACTGTACAGGTGCAAAAAATCCTGGAAAATATTCGACAAACTGCTGAAAAGGCCGTTATGGCAACCGAAGAAGGAACCAAAGGGGTTGATTTAGGCACTCAGCTTGTCGAGCAAGCAGGGGAAATTGTTAGGGACCTCACCAATGTCATTAATGAAACCAGTATTGCAACCCAGCAAATTGAGGCAGCCATTCGGCAAGAAAGCGTGGGAATCGAGCAAATTACCTTAGGCATGAATGAAATTAATCAAGTAACAGCCTCTTTTGTTGCGAGCACACGACAAACAACCGAAGCCGTCGAGCATTTGTTTACTATCGCCAAGGAAATCAGAGAATATATTGCTGTATATCAAGTCGATACAGCTCGGCAGTGATATATATATACTCAACACATATGAGTAAACCCTCGTCATTGCGAGGAGTTTACGACGAAGCAATCCAGAATATTCATAAGTGTCAAGTTCTGGATTTTACGCTCTTTCTACTGGATTGCTTCGTCGCTGCGCTTCCTCGCAATGACGAGCATTTTTCGATATTTGTTGTCATTTTCAATTATGCGACAGCAACGATATGTATTTAGTTATGAGGTAACACGATGACATTTGATCCCGAATTTATGAAGCAACTGGCAGAAACATTTAGAGTAGAACTAGATGAAAAACTGCAGATTATTACAGATGGATTGCTTGCGCTAGAAAAAAACAATTTATCTGAAACAGACATGATTAATACGGTGGATGCAATATTTCGTGCTGCACACAATATTAAAGGAAGTGCATATGGTGTTGGCATTGATGATATTGGCAAAATCGCCCATATTATCGAATCCCTCTTTTCTGCCGCAAAAAATCATTCGGTTAAGTTAGACACCTCCCACATTAATTTAAGTTTAGAAGCCATCGACAAAATGCGCTTGGCAATGAAGTCCTTCCTTAGTCACTCCACCTTACCTTTTTCTCTCGATGATTTATTAAGTCGGCTGGAAAATGCTTGTCTTCCTGAACAGAATCCAAAAAAAACTAAACGTACCGTAAAAAAAACCGCTTCTGTAAAAACAAAAGCTCCCCCTGCCCCTACACAGGTAATCTCATCACCAGAGCCTTCACCAACACCCATAGTAGAAAAAGCTGCAACAAAAAGCTCTTCCAAGCTTGAGTCAGAGAAAATCATCCATGTTTCGCTTAACAATCTTGATCGCATTTCTGCTTTGATGGAAAAAATGCAAGTCACAAAGATTGCAATAGAAGATCAATATCAGGATTTTAATAAACTAACCGAAAAAATTAGACAAATTGGTCAGTTATGGGATCGTTACCGCCCTTCTTTCGTGAAAAGTACTAATCACGAGCCTGGAGAGATAATTTCACGATTTTATGAAATGGGTGATAATGCACTGCATGAGATCGCTGATTTGTCCTATCAATTAAATAAAAACATGCGTATTCAGGTAAATGAATTATCACTTGCATCTAACTCGTTGCAAGAAGAGATACGAATGCTGCGGCTGATTCCTGCAAATACCTTAATGAAAAATATGCCTCGTTATGTACGAGATCTGGCGATGGAACTTGGTAGAGAGGTTGATTTTAAAATAACAGGAGATGAAGTCAAGCTGGATAAAATTATCCTGGAGGGATTACAAGACCCATTAACTCATCTATTACGTAATTCGATCGATCATGGCATTGAAACTTCTGACATTCGAGTCAAAAAAGGGAAATCAGCAACCGGACATATCAATGTTGATATCCGAGAAGAAGGTGATCATATCCTTTTTAAAATTGAAGATGATGGCACGGGAATTGATGTCAAAAAAATAGCTCAACATGCGCTTGATAGTAATTTCATTTCAAAAGCAGAACTAGCTGCAATGGATGAGAAAAGCATTCTTAATTTAATTTTCAGACCTGGATTTTCAACTAAAGAAGATATCACCGCAATTTCCGGAAGAGGTGTTGGGCTCGATATCGTAAAAACCAATATTGAAAATTTAAAAGGTCAAGTAGATGTCACCACCGAAAAAGGTGTTAAATCTGCATTTTTATTACGCGTTCCACTCACGCTGGCAAGTGAACAAGGATTATTAATCCATTGTGCAGGACAAGAGTTCGTATTACCGACCAATTCAATCGAACGTGTATTAATTACCGATCGAAAGGATATTATGGAAGTTGAAGCGAGTCAGGCCATCTTACTGGATAAACACCCCATTCACTTAATGATGCTCGCGGATATACTTCAAATTCAAAAACATGAACCGCTGCCTTTAGCAGAATTGCCTATTATAGTCATCAAAAAAGGGGCACTGGTTGTCGCATTAGTTGTTGATGGTATTATTGGTGATCGTGAAATTGTGGTTAAACCCTTGCAAGCACCCCTGTTCGGTGTGCCCTGTGTTTCAGGGGGAACATTATCTGGGTCTGGCAAAGTCATTGTGGTATTAAATTCAGAAGATATCGTTAATCGAGCATTTCATATTGTCAACTCTACGCGTATTGTCTCCAAGGATACAGGAAAAAATGAACAAAAAATTAGACCTCACATTCTCGTTGTGGATGATTCCATTACAACACGTACTCTTGAGAAAAATGTTTTAGAAAGCAAAGATTATCAGGTCAGCGTTGCAGCAGATGGCAAGCAAGCTTGGGAAATGCTGCAAAAACAAGCATTTGCTTTATTGATTTCTGACATCATGATGCCGGAAATGGATGGCCTAACTTTAACAAAACACATAAGGAAAAGCGATAAACTTCATGATTTGCCAATTATTTTGGTGACATCTCTGGGCACAGAGGAGGAAAAAATGCAAGGACTTGAAGCAGGTGCTAATTATTATATTATCAAAAATGAATTTGAATCAGGCGCATTACTCGAGATAGTGGAACAATTAATATGATAAAGCTGCTCATTGTTGATGACTCAAATACTGAACTTGCGATATTAAAGCATATCTTTGAACAGGATAAAACCATAGAAATTGTCGGGTATGCCCAAAATGGCAAAGAAGCCGTCACGCTCGTTCCAATATTAAAGCCTGATATCGTCACCATGGATATTCAAATGCCAGTGATGGATGGGCTTTTGGCAACACGATGCATTATGTCGGAATATCCTGTGCCGATTGTTATTATCAGCTCTAAGCTTAATGAGCTTGAGATGGGCGCAACTTTTCAGGCATTTGAAGCAGGAGCGCTAGCTGTCATTGATAAACCCCTAAATATTGCGGCTCCTGAGTTTGAGCAAACGAGCAAGCGTATTATTGCAATCATTCATAGCATGGCTGAGATTAAAACCATCAAGCATCGCTTTTCGCGCATAAAAAAAGAGATTAACTTACCGTCTTACGCCAATACTCCTCATCACTTGTTACCTTATGAATTAGTTGTCATTGGTGCATCGATTGGTGGGCCACAAGCATTAAAAAATATTTTTTCAGCCTTGTCTGATGATTTTTCTGCTCCTATCCTGGTTGTTCAGCACATGACGATAGGTTTTATCAATGGCTTCGTGAAATGGCTAGATAATGAAGTTCGGTTGACAGTAAAAATAGCAGAAAATCATGAGCCATTGAAGAAAGGAACAATTTATTTTGCCCCCGATGGTTATCACTTAGGTATTACGAATCAAGCCTACTCCTTAACTGCAAAATTATTTAAAGGCGCACCAGAAGCGGACTTTTGTCCATCAATTACTGAACTATTCAAATCAGTTGCTACCATTTATCCGAAAAAATCTATTGGTGTGCTCTTAACTGGAATGGGTAACGATGGAGCTCAAGGCCTTTTATCATTGAGACAGGCTGGCGGACATACCATTATTCAGGATGCGAAAAGTGCAGTTGTTTTCGGTATGCCTGGCGTTGCCGCATCGCTTAATGCAGTTGATAAAGTGGTTGAGCTTGAAAAAATAGGGGATTATTTGACTATGATGACACGTACTTCTTCTGGTTCTGTTAGGAAATAGGACATCTTATGAATCAATCAATTGCTGGAAAATTGGCCTGGTTGCTCGCTACATTATTTGTTGTTTATGCTTTTTGCTTAAATACAGCAGCGGTTGTTTTTTCTGCAACTATAAAAACCTCCCTCAATCTAAGCTCAATCCAGGTCACTTTTGCTATTGGCGCATTTATTGCAGGATTTGCATTGATGCAAATTCCTGCAGGCTATCTGCTTGATAAATTTAATGCCAAATTTGTCGTGAGCAGTGGCGTCCTCTTACTTGCCTTAGGAAATATACTTATCTCTTTTTCAGACACACTCACTGAATTTTCATTAGCTAATTTTTTGCAAGGCGTAGGTGCATCTTTTTCATTTATTGCAGCCGGAATATTAATCTCACAATGGTTTTCTGTTAAATTATTCCCTATTTTATTTGGACTGACTCAAACTATTTCTTGTGTATTCGCAGGAATCATTCATTATTTATTTGTAACCGAATTAAAAACTCACACCTGGAATGATATCTATCGCTGCCTGTTTTTATTCGGATTAATTTTACTTGTTTTTATTCTGCTCTTTCTCAAATCACCACCGCAAGACAAAAACAACAAAAAGGTATCTTTAAAAGAGTCATTAGGAATGGTTTGCAAAAATTCACAAGTCTGGCTATGCTCAATTGCAGCAGCAACCTCTTTTGGTATTTTATTAGCTTATGCAGGTTTTTGGTACATGTCAATACAACAACATTATCAAGTTTCACTCGATAATGCGTTTATTATTAGTGGCCTTATCTTTGCTGGGATTGGAATAGGTACGCCATACTGGGGCTGGATTTCGAATCGCTATCAGTCTCGAAAAATGATCTTGCATATCACTTTGGTGTTAGGTACGATGGCATTATTATTAGGAATTTATCTACCTCATTATTACATTCAATCGTTGATTATTATCAAAACCGTCTCATTTTTTATTGGCTTTTTTCTGTCAGGTTCGATGCTTTTTTACACGGTAGTAAGCGAGCTTTCTACCGATAATACGCGTGGCGTCGCTCTCAGTGTCCTCAATACAGCCATCTTTATCACCAATACCATTATGATGTTTACTCCACTCATCTTCATTACATTGATATCCACAACGTTTTTTACCTATTTATGGATATTACCATTTTGCACATTAATTTCTGTTTTATTAGTTTATTTTGTACGTGAAACTTTTCAGAAGGAATTATGATGAATAACACGACAGCATATCGAGGAAATATTTTTTACTTTAATGATACAGCCTCATTAGAGAATCTTCCCAAACACAAAAATGATACCAGTAATCAATACGTTTATATTGAAGACGGTATTCTCATCGTAAAAAATGGTAAAATTGACGGCGTTGGTTCTTATGCGACGTATAAAGATAAATTATCTGATATAAAAGTTGAAAATTGCGGCACAAAACTCATCACACCCGGCTTTATTGATACACATCAACATTCGACTCAAAGCTCGATTGTCGCAGCTTATGGTGAAAAATTACTGGAATGGTTAGAGGACTATGTTTTTCCTGGTGAGCGTATTTATGCTGATCATGATTGTGCACTGAAAGACATGACTTTTTTCTTGGATCATTTACTAAGAAATGGTACCACCACGGCCGTTTCTTATGGTCCGTTATTTTATGATGCCAGCGATTTATTTTTCGCTGAATTAAATAAACGCAATATGCGGTTTATTACTGGCAATATTTTAATGGATATCAACGCGCCTGCTACTTTAAAGTTATCAACGCAAGAAAATTATGATATCTCTAAAAAATTAATCGATAAATGGCACAATAAAGGCCGACTTTCTTATTGTATTTCTCCTCGTTTTGCATTAGCTACCTCAGAGGCAATGATGGAGTTATGCGGCGAATTAAAAAAAGCCCATCCAGATTTATATATTCAAACCCATCTCAATGAAAATACAAATGAAGTAAAGGAAGTAAAAAAACTCTACCCATGGAGTAAAAATTACTTAGATGTCTATGATCATTTTGGTCTAATCACCGATAAAACAGTTTTAGGGCATTGTATCCATATGCTGGATGAAGAATTAGCACAAATACGTGATTCGGGCGCGATTGTTTCATGGTGTCCAATTAGCAATAACTTTTTAGGAAGTGGTTTATTTAATTACGAACGTACTTTAAAATTTACTGATAAAATTACGCTTGGTACAGACTGGGGCGGCGGTAATAGTTTGTCGATGTTTGCAGTAATGGATGATGCCTATAAAGTTTCCATGTTAAACAATCAAAAATTACCGAGTATGCATCGCTGGTTTTTGGCTACATATGGTGCAGCAAAAACACTACAAATCGACTCAAAAGTAGGCAACTTTGACAAAGGTAAAGAGGCTGATTTTATTATTATTGATCCAGATGCATCACCATTCTTGAAATATCGCCGTCGTGGTGTGGAAGATATTTTTGAATTATTGTTTATTTTGATGACTTTAGGTGATGAAAAAATAATCAATTCAACCTATATTATGGGGGAATGTGCCTATCGTGCAGATAAGTAGATACCTCATTGCAGCCATTGATGGACAGCTTACCGTCAAACGATTGGCAAAAGAAGGTACACAGTATTATTTAATGGCAGAAAATCCTGCCTACCCTGCCATCAAAATAAATGAAATGAGTGACGCTGTCATTTGGGGCGTCGTTACTACTGTACTGCACGCTGTTTAGCTATGGAAAACGCTATCTATGCTTTAGTCGATTGCAATAACTTTTATGCCTCTTGTGAGCGAGTATTTAACCCGGCTCTTAAACATAAACCAATCGTCATTTTATCCAACAATGATGGTTGTGTTATTGCACGCTCCAATGAGGCCAAAGCGATTGGTATTCCGATGGGGCTCCCCTACTTCCAGTGTAAAACACTGATAGAACAAAGCCATACTCATGTTTTTTCATCGAATTATACTTTATATGGCGATATGTCAAGCCGCATCATGAGCTTACTGTCTGCATTTACACCAGAATATGAAATTTACTCGATTGATGAAGCCTTTTTAAAATTAGACTCTCTTGCCATTCAAGATCACCTCGTCTATGCCTCCAAGATACAGCAACACATCCTCAAATCTACTGGCATCCCTGTGTCGGTAGGCATCGGCCCGACCAAAACATTAGCCAAGGTTGCCAACTATATCGCGAAAAAGAAAACACTTTTAGGGTTATTTGAAATTCATGCTGCAAATGTGGAGGAAATGTTAGCCAGTTTAGCAGTAGAAGACATTTGGGGGATCGGTAATAATTTAGGAAAACGCCTTAGACAAATGCATATACATAGCGCTCTCGATTTTAAACAAGCTTCACCCGTAAAAATGAGAAAACAATTCAGCGTCGTGGTTGAAAAAATCGTCCATGAACTGAATAGCCTTTCTTGTTTGGGACTAAATGAGATTGAGCCGAAGCAAAGTATTACTTCTTCTCGCTCTTTTGGCATCAAAGTGACTGAGCTTGCTCGTCTTAAAGAAGCTATCGCCTACCATAGTACAATCGCATGTACGAAAATGCGCAAACAACACAGTTTTGCGCGCGGAATATACGTTTTTATTAAAACCAGTAAACACAATGAAAAACAACCTTATTACCGCAATGCTATCACAGTAACCTTTGAATCTCCGCTCAATGATACAGGTCTTATTATTCAACAAGCACTGCAAGCTATCGAAAAAATTTTTTGCCCTCATCTCTCCTATCATAAAGCGGGTGTGATGTTATTGGATTTAATTGATGCCTCCCTGCTCCAGCCTGACCTCTTCAGCCCCTCTCCTAATCGAGTAATACTCATGGAAGCATTGGATAAAATTAATGCCAAATTTCAAAAAGGAGCTTTATTCTATGCTGCAGAAGGCATACAAAAAAAGTGGCAGATGAAGCGTGGAAAAAAGTCTTCTGATTTTACAACTAACTGGAAAGAGTTGGCTATTGCATATGCAAAATGAGTTCGTTGAATCATCTAAGTTATTTTTTGACTGGCTTTTGCGTGATATAATAGTCGCTGTCACGTAATGAGTTCTAAAGATGTGTAGCCCTCAATAAGTCTGCAAACGATAATGATTATTTCATCGCACTCCACGGATAAAATGAACTTGAACAAACGCTTGTATTTACAGGCTGATTGAGGGCTACACATCTTTAGAACTCATTACGTGACAGCGACTATTCTATAACTTAAGGATGCTCAAAATGAAACCACAAAAACACTTGTATTTAATTAAAACATTGCTCTTATTGTTAAGTTTTTTCTTTACTCAAACGATTTTTGCTCATGCAAAATTAGCCGGAGAAAACCCATCTGCAAATGCTATTTTGCTAGCAAGCCCTGATAAATTAGCACTCACTTTCTCTGAGGCGATTGAATTAAATTTTAGCCAATTTACCTTAATAGACGCTCAAAAAAAACCAATGGCTATAACAAAACCAGCTCTTGATGCTACCACCCCCAATCAAGTCAATATTCCATTGGCACAACCATTAAAGGCAGGTATTTATACCGTTCAGTGGCGTGTTCTTTCTGTCGATGGACACAAAACAACGGGAAGCTATAACTTTACGGTGAAATAAAGTGGATTGGTTGTCAAGATGTTATATCTTGTCGCGTTTCATCCATTTTACCACCCTGATGCTTTTGTTTGGAGCAAGCTTTTTTTTAGTCCTATTTGTACAAGAAGATTTTAGAAAAAAGCTTGCTGCGCAAATGCAACTGCTGCTTATTTGTAGCGTACTCATCTCATTTATCAGTGCCATTATGTTATTCGCTTTTGAAGCAGGATTAATGGGAAATGGCTGGTCCGATGTTACTAATATACCTACTTGGATGCTGGTTTTTGGTACACACTTTGGTACCGTTTGGCAGTGGGAGCTCGGTTTTGCTTTCTTGTCATGTCTAGCCTTATGCTTACGAAATAACCGAAATAGCGTATTATTGATAATGGCTTCTGCTCAGTTAATGGGGCTTGGCTTTATTGGACATGCAGCAACTCATCAGGGTTGGCTGGGCGGCCTTCAACATGCCAATGCTGCGATACATTTACTTTCTGCTGCTTATTGGTTTGGTTGCCTCATCCCCTTGTTTCTCTGCTCTCGTCTTTTCTATGAAACCGAACAATCTCATGATGCTCGCTTCGCAATGAAACAATTTTCTCAATATGGCCATCTTGTCGTTTGTTTAGTGATCATAACAGGCATCATCAATGGCCTGCTCATTATTCCTACGCCTTATCATTGGGGGGCGCTTTACTTAAAATTGTTGACAGTTAAAATATTCTTCGTTTTGGGGATGTTGCTAATTGCTTTATATAATCGGTATATTTTGGTTCCTAAAATAGCGCGCGGCTCAGCACCGTCGAGAAAAAAATTTATTTATCTCATCTGGGTTGAGTGGTTTCTTTCTTTAGTGGTATTACTCTTGGTTAGCTTATTTGCAACTTTGGCGCCTTGAGTATATACCCGAAGCGTTTCATATTTCGGGATTTTTGACGCCGCTATTTTTCGTCATATGAAACGATTAAAACCAGCAATAGTTATTCATATTG
>JABEVJ010000122.1 GCA_013043985.1 Legionellales bacterium
CAGCCGACCTCGAAAATGTTTGGACTATCAAACTCCTTTTGAGGTGTTTAGTAAATCTTGTCACAAAAAGGGAATTGCACTTCGCATTTGAATTCGCGGGCGGTTCCTTCGACTCTTTTTTCTTTTTTTTAAAAAACAATTACAATGATGAAGATTATAATTCAGCAGATGAAACAGCCCTGACGCTGGCAATCACTTACAACCAACCTCTTATGTTTGTGCATCTTCTTCATCATTCTCCTGAAAAAATCAATCAATACGACTTTTGGGGAAGTACACTTTTACTGTTTGCTATTCAAAAACGTCAAATTGAAATAATTAAACACCTTTTAGCTCACCCCTTTGTAGATGTAAATCAACCAGATAAACAAGGAACACTCACTCCGTTAATTTCAAGCATTCAACGCGGGTATACCGAAATCACACGATTGTTGCTTGAGCATCCCGCTATCAATATTGAGCAACCTGTCAATAATTATAAAAAAGCTATTAATTTTGCTTTTGAATATAAAAAGAAATATCCTAATGCTCAATGCGTTCAACTTTTAATGGATCATATGGTTCAGGAAAGCAGAAAGAATCGCGTAAGAGCAATGCCGACCATTAATGCAGGTTTTTTTGGGCAATTTTCAACAATAAATCCGCAATTCGCTGTGCAACCCAGCCATCATCTCTCTCTGCAGGAAGTTAAGAAGGATTTCATCATTTCATGCAACTAGTTCACAAATTCGCTTGTATATTAGTGGGACTTTTGCTTTTAATAACCATACCAGCTGACGCATGTTCAGATAATAATCTCATTTTAACGGCTCAACTTGTCTATGACAAACTCTCGTCCTCTCAAAAACAACAAGCGGATGAGTTAGCAATGGCCATTTTGTCTCAATTGCCACTGAAAGAGCAGCAAGAACTTAATAAAAATGCGCCTGCTGCCTCGCTATTTGCAAAAGTGACGCCCTTAGCTGTTAGCTGGCAAAAGTGGACGTGGAGAACCTTATTCAAAACCTATCAGGCACCCATTCCAACTGCTTTAATCCTCTATGAGAACAAAACCATTGGTAGTTGGTACTTTCCGTCTAAAGAATCATTTTGTGAGAATTTTTCCACTACTTTATACTGCTCATTGCTTACCCAGTATCATAGTATGCAAACTATCCATTTTTTAACGCTTCTATTGAGGCAAGCAAATGAGTCAGTAAAACAAGCTCAAACTATGAGTATTCAAGCACAATACCGTAATCAGCAAGCCATTTTACTTATTTTGTTGACTTATTACGCAACAGTAAGTCTGGGCTACGGTGCCAAACGTGTATACCCTGCACCTGAAGAAACAATATATCCAGCCAATTCAAGCTGCATTAATGAAGAAAAAAGACTTTCCTTCATGCCTGCACATCGCTCAATGAGTACCTCTAACGAGGTGGGAGCATAATCAATTTGTTCAAGAATAATCATCAAATTTTTTTCCAGTTTAATTGCTTCAGCTTTCTTTTCTTCTTCTGCAAAGACAGTCAATGACAAATCAAACTGTCGCTGCAGCAAAGGCCGAATTTCTTCTAAAATGTCATCCACTGTTTCAATTAATTTTGCACCTTGTTTTATCAAAGCATGACAACCTCTTGCCTCAGGATTGTGAATTGAACCCGGGATAGCAAAAACGTCTCGCCCCTGTTCAGAAGCGAGTCGTGCAGTAATAAGTGAACCGCTTCGGGTAGCGGCCTCAACAACCAGAGTCGCCACACTTAAACCGCTGATAATTCGATTCCGCTTTGGAAAATAAGCTGCGCGAGGTTTTTCTTTCGGCGAAAATTCAGACAGCAATAAACCGTACTTCTCTATCTGACATTGTAATGTGCGATGAGTAGAGGGATAATAATGTAATAAACCGTTTCCTAATATGGCTATCGTTTTACCCTTTACCTGCAAAGCACCTTCGTGACTCGCGCCATCAATTCCTGCAGCTAATCCGCTCGTAATGGTCAATCCCATTCTTGCCAGTGCACTGGCAAATTGTCTCGCCGTTTCCCGCCCATTAGCCGTTGGCTTACGCGTGCCGACAATAGCTATTTGAGGCGTAAATAAAAGTTCCTTCTGTCCTATTCCATAAAGCAATAAAGGGGGATCAGGTATTTCTTTTAATAATGGAGGATAATCCGGATCATTGAAATTAATGAGATAATGATGCGGTAATTTCGCCCATTCCATATCTTCACTTACCTCTGGCCAGTTCTGCTGTTGAAGATAATGAATGGCGGGTGTACTCAAGCCCCTCTCTTGCAATTCAAAAAAAGACAGCGAGCATAATTCGTTTAAAGTATAATTTTCACCCAGTTTTTTGATGATTTTTGGCGGACAAGATGGGGCATATTTAAGCACATGATAAATTGAAACAATCATTTTTCATTACTCATTAAATATAAACTCTGTTTACTTTATCAAAAACAAAGTATATATTCAACAAAGTATTTTTAATACCATCCAATTTACGTAGCGCATAGCTGCGGCTTGCAGAATTTGCAAAGTCAGGTGAAATTACGTATAATACGTACTATACGTAATCCTAAAGAGGTCTCTTAATCATGAAAGCAACTGCCACTGAATTAAATAAACATCCTGGTAAATATTTGGATCAAGCGATTAAAGAGCCTGTCGTTGTTGAGCGCTCGGGTCGTCCTGTGGCTGTTTTAGTCTCTTATGAACGTTATATCCAATTAGAGGATAGTTATTGGGGCGAACTAGCTGTCGCAGCCGATCGAGAAAAATCTATTGGAACAAAAGCTACCATGGATTTTTTACAAGGTGATGACTAATGCCTGCTATTGACATAAAACCTAAGGCTAAAAAATTTATTGAAACTTTACCTCCTAAGCACCAAAGACAAATTAAAGAGAGTATTTTATCTCTACAGCAGGAACCCCTGCCTCAGGATGCCAAAAAGCTTATGGGTTATGAAAATTATACCCGCATTGATATTGGTGAATATCGGATTGTTTATCGATTTGAAGAAAATGATGATCTAATCACTGTGGTTTTAGCTGGCAAACGCAATGATAATGATATCTACCGTGTAGCCAAAAGAACACTTAAGTAATCACATGTTATTGCTAGGGTCTGTTGACAATTGGTTCTTTGAAGCGAAAAAAGAGAGAATCGAGGAAAAATTGGTTCTTGTTTGAGGCGAATAGCAAGCTATTTAACGAA
>JABEVJ010000123.1 GCA_013043985.1 Legionellales bacterium
TCGTTAAATAGCTTGCTATTCGCCTCAAACAAGAACCAATTTTTCCTCGATTCTCTCTTTTTTCGCTTCAAAGAACCAATTGTCAACAGACCCTAGTATCGAAAACATCGATATACCTTTTTCACAAGAAAAATTTGAGGTTATTGCCGCGAGAGTGCATAAAGCGGTTTTTTAGTGTTTTCTATCAAGAAGGTTTAGATTACACCTGTGCAGCAGCGGTTTTTAGGGGAGTGTGGGATTATTATTCAGTGCTCCACAAAAAAGGATTTTGTGATTCTCCTGTTGATCGTATTTTTGAGAATCGATGGACGGAAAAAAACATTGCTTTGAGGGAAGTAAATGTGAGCAGATTATTATAGACTAACGCTACCAATAAATCCGAAAACCCATGTGTGTCGAGTATATCAACAGACCATGGTATTATTTTTTAACCAGTTTGAAAAGTCAACTATGGGAATGCGATCTGAAGCAAGCTGAACAAATTTAATAACACGCTCTTCTTTACTTGCTTTTAAAGCATAACCATTCAGGCGTAAAAATAAAGCCGTCGTAACATAAGCAGTGCGTTTGTTTCCATCAACAAAAGGGTGGTTTTTTGCTATTCTTTCTGCATAAGCTGTTGCCAAATCAAAAAGAGAGGGCGCACCATATGAAAATAAACTTTGAGGTTGATATAATGCGGATTCCAATAATCCTTCATCGCGCAGGCCGACTGATCCTCCATGCTCTGAAATCTGGGCATCATGAATCTTTAAAACGACAGACTTTAAAACCCAAATAGGCTCTTTCATGAGTCAGCTAAAACTTTGAGAATGTCTTTATCATCATGCATGATTTCTTCAGCCATAGACATTTGATTAACAAACTCTGTGTTATAAGCTGTAAGTGTGTAGCCATCAGGAGCTTCACATAAATAGAGTACATCTCCTTTTTGGGCATGTAACTTAGCGAGAACTTCTTTTGGAAGCACTAACCCTAATGAATTACCAATGGTCGTAATTTTTGCTTGAATCATAATTTTATACCTCTTCCTTTATTATATTATAACTTTTGTTATAATCAAGAGGTTTGTGTAAAATTGTTTCAATTTCTCTTATTTTAACGAAGCCGCATTCCAGCCCCCACCCAGATTTTTAATTAAACCCACTGCAGCTACCATTTGCTGTCCCGTGATATCAATTGCGATTTTATTCGCACTAAAGGCAGTAGCTTGTTGCACTATCACTGACAAATAATCAGTGGTACCCGATTTATATTGATTTAATACTAATTTCAAGGCTAAATCGGCACTTGTCACCGCTTGAGCCTGTACGACAGCTTGCTGTTTTAGGTATCGTAATGCAGCAAGATTATCTTCAACACCTTGAAAAGCGCTTAATACGGTTTCCCGATAGGTAGCAACATTGGCATCATAACCAGCACGAGCTGCTCTAACAGTTGCGCTACGCAGACCACCGTCAAAAATAAGATCAGTCAGTTGAGCACCTTCACCCCAGGTTTCAGACGAGGCAGAAATTAATTGAGACAAGCTGGTATTTTGTAGGCCGCCCGTGGCCGTCAAAGTTAGGGTGGGAAAATAAGCAGCAATGGCTATACCGATTTGCGCATTAGCCTCAGCCATCATGCGCTCTGCTTGCGCCACATCAGGACGTCTTTCAAGCAGTAATGACGGAATGACCAACGGAATAGGCGGTGGTGTTTGGGTGAGTGGGTTGGGAGGGAGTGAAAAATTTTCAGGTAATTGACCAACCAGTACTGCAATAGCATGTTCAAACTGAGCGCGGCTAATATGGTTATTGATAGCACTTGATTCGGCAGATTCTAACTGAGTTTGTGCCTGAACCACATCGACGCGCGAATCTACACCAGCACGATAACGATTCAGGGTTAATTCCAGTGATTTTTTATAGGCAATGACGGTATCATCCAGCAATTTTTGATCGGCATCTAAATTACGCAATTGAAAATAAGTTTGTGCCAATGTTGCCTGTTGAGACAAGCGGGTTGATGCCAGTAAAGCGGCATTTGCTTGAGCCGTATCGACACTTGCTTCAACCGTGCGTCGAACTAATCCCCAAATATCCGGTTCCCAGGAGGCATCTAAAAATACCGAACTTATCGTAAAAATAGAGCCAGATGATGAGAAGCCGCCTCCTGAACCTGAACCTGAACCTGAACCCGAACTTGATGTCGATGAACTGGAACTACTAAGTGCGCTTGAGGCACTACTGGCTGAGTTTGAGCCTCCACCACCACCTTTTTGTCTATTGACGCCCAGACTGCCGGAAAGAGTAGGATAGAATGCGGCGCGAGCTTCATCCACAAGAGCCCTGGATTGTTGATAATTGGCTTCTGCATTCACAATATTTTGGTTGGCAAGATTCAATTGATTTTCTAAAGAATTTAATTTTGGATCATTAAAAATGAGCCACCATTGACCGCGATCCATATTATCTTGCGGATCAGCCAGTACCCATTTAGTTTTTCCCACCTCTTTATATTGAGCGGGTACAGGAGTAACGGGTTTCACATAATCAGGTCCAACAGCACAGCCAGCCAGCGATAAGAGAGTGATTGCCAAACTCATCTTAATTCTCAGGGAAAGTATCATCATCTTTTTGAAACACCTTCCAGCAGGTTGCTTGTATTTTCGTAGCATGATTTTTGAAGGGTATACCTATCATAATGTAGTCAAAATTCGCATCTTGAAGTACGATGGGTATATCTTGAAGTACGATGGGTATATATAGTCGCTGTCGCGTAATGAGGTTTAAAAGTGCGCTAATATGAAATTAGCAACAAATAACGAAAAGTGCTGGTCATTGCGAGGAAGCGCAGCGACGAAGCAATCCAGTAGAAAAAGCGTAAAATCAAGGACTTGACGCCTATGAGTATTCTGGATTGCTTCGTCGTAAACTTCTCGCAATGACGAGCATTTTCGCCTATTTGTTGTTATTTCCAATTACGCGACAACGACTATATAAGCTACCACATGATTGGTATGTAGTACACTATGAAGTAAATATCAAAAAGAAAATTTGCACCGATCAACCTGATGTTCGATTGAAAAAAATATTTAATCTACATGTAATACTGAGAACTCCGCAGATCTCGCAAAAGGCAGGCGAGACATGGTAAACTAAGGGCAAGAGACGGTTCTGTGTAAGAAATAAGCAGGCAAAAGGACAA
>JABEVJ010000124.1 GCA_013043985.1 Legionellales bacterium
ATTACACTCTTTTTGCAGCCAAAGAACCAATTGTCAACAGACCCTAGATTTAGATCACCTCCTCTTTCTTTAATAACCCCGAAACAGGTTCTGAAACAATCGTTTTATGAACCAGTCTATTTTCTTCAAGCAACTGTACTCGCTCTGCAACCAATCTATCAGCAACTTTGAATTTTACAGCCAGAAAAAGCGAGAAAGCTGTCAATAAAGCAATCACCATAAAATCAGAACCAAATGACAAATAACCTTTACCGCCGCCAAAATTTCCCAGGTAAGAGATTAATATTAAACCAGAAAAATAAACAAACACCCAAATTGAAGCCTTAAAATCAAGCGGAACCTCTCGGGCAGATTTTGAAAACGAGCGATAGACTAGGTAAAAACCAACGGCAAAGACTATAAAAATACCTAGCTTAAAAATCACGCCCCATCCTGTCCAATATCCCATCAAGCTACAAATATAAAGTGCTAAAAATGACCATAGGGTTCCAAAAGGAAGTTTTATCACGCGCTCTCTGTTGGGAAGTTGATAACGCAAAGCAAGCAAACAGACTGGCCCCAGTACATATGAAAACGCCATTAGTGAGGTCATAAAATCGACCATCAATTTCCAACCGGGAAAAGGGAAGAAGAAAACAAAATTGAGCACGAGATTCACTAAAATAGCCGTGATCGGAATACCTTTTTCATTGACCCATTGCAGCGGGTGAGGCATTTGATGGTTTTTACTCATCGCCTGCAAAGTCCGACTCCCTGCGGTGACATAGATAAACCCTGCGCCAAAAGGCGCAATCAACGTATCAATATATAAAACCCCTAGAATAAAAACGCTACCGCCCATAGCCAGCAGAGTAACAAGTGGACTTGAAGATTTGGGAAAGCTTAATCCAGACCATCCATGTGTAAGACTGGTTGCAGGAACCGCCCCAATAAAACCGAGTTGAAGTAATATATAAACGACCAGACAAACCACAATACTTCCAATCAGTGCAAAGGGGATGGTGCGCTTGGGATTTTTTGCCTCTCCGGCTAATTCGACAACATTTTTAAATCCATTAAATGCAAAGATAATGCCGCCTGTCGCCATTGCCGTAAATACGCCATGCCATCCATAGGGCATAAATCCACCGGTTTGAGAAAAATTATCCGCATGAAAACTTAATACCAACAGAGTGAGTGCCGCCAAAATAGGTATAATAATTTTCCATATGGCAATTGCGCTATTAAAGCGCATTACAAATCGAAGTGAATAAATATTTGTGACACTGAAAAGTATAAGCAACAAACCTGCCACCATATACCCTTCTGGACTAAGAGTCGTATCAATGCTGTTTGGATCACTTGTCAACCAAGGGAAAAAATAAGCCGCATATTGCAGTACAGCCTGAACCTCAATGGCAGGGATCACGGCCAGAGTTAACCAACTGATCCAGCTAAAGACAACACTTACAAGAATGCCATGGGTAATATTGGGCAAGTGCGAGCTTCCTCCTGGAATAGGAATCAAACTCGAAATCTCAGCAAAAGTAAACGCAACAATCAGTATCAATACAGCAGCCAGGCACCAGGCTACAATGGCAGCAGGCCCGGCTAATTTACTGCTGTAATAACCGCTGAATAGCCAGCCAGAACCTATAATGGCACTCACTGAGGCAAATAACATCGTCCATGGACCAATGATGCGTTTATAGTGGTTGGGTTGGGCTGTCATACCGCTACTCCAACATATACTTGCAAGTGACCATCTGTCTTATTTGGCAAACTAATAACATAAATGCATACCCATATAATGATTTACTATTTTGCCGTTTTTTTTGCATAATGTCGATAGATTTTCCAAATTAATCACAATAATTTCAACCACTGGCAGTCCTGGAAGCTGGCGGAGAAACAAGTTATGCACAATTTACTATAAAATAACAATTCTTCTTTTTATGTATGATATTTTGTTGGAAAACTTCACAGCCTATTGCAACCTATTGATATATCATAATTTATAAAAACGGCTATTAGCTTCAAGGAAATAGCTTGTCTCATTAAAAAACATCGTTTACCAGCTTATTCAAGATTGATTAACAGAGTTATCCACAGGAATTGTGGCCGCTCATTGAGGACTACACTGATTTTATTCGGCATCTTATGGATACCGCGGACAAGCCGCGGTACGTAGAGGGGGAGAACTCTGTTCTTTGAGGGGGGGAACTCTGTTACGTAGAGTAACAAAGCTTTATTTCATAGAGAAAGAAAGAACTTTATTTCTCTGCATCAACCTGATGCTTTGTGACCTCATTTGCCGTAATCATGGCCGTACGCAACGCCTCTGACAAATCCTGAACCACTCCTGGGCCATGTGGAATCAAAATCGTATTGCTGCGTGAGGAAACACCTACATCGCGCAAGGTATCAAAATATTGGGTCATCAATACGAGACTCAAAATATCCTGTGTGGTTGTTCCTGGAATTTCTTTTTGAAAGCCACCAACAGAATCACGCAAGCCATCAACAATCGCACGTCGTTGTTCAGCAATCCCTTTTCCTTGTAAAGCTTTACTGGCCGCTTCTGCTTCAGCCGCTTTTACTTTAAGAATCTTTTCTGCCTCGCCCCGTTCAGTCGCTGCTATGCGCAAACGCTGGGCTTCGTTAATTTCATTCATTGCTGCCTTCACTTTTTGATCCGGCTCAATATCTGTCACTAAAGCTTTGACAATCGCATAGCCAAAGTTAGACATCACCTCACAAAGCTCTGTTTGAACGGCATTTGCTATTTCATCTTTTTTCTCAAACACATCATCCAGATTCATTTTCGGCACGCGGGCACGTACCACATCAAAGACAAAAGAGGTAACTTGTTGCTCAGTATTTTCCAGACGGTAAAACGCAGCATAGATGTTATCTGGCAAAGCATGAAACTGAACCGACACGGCAACCCGAACAAAAACATTATCTTGGGTTTTGGTTTCGACAGGTACATCCAGCTGGCGCACACGCAAGCTGATAAAACCTCGGATATGCTCAACAAAAGGAATCTTGAAATTCAAGCCAGCTTGTGCAATGCGCACAAATTTTCCAAATCGCTCCACGACTGCCGCCGATTGCTGCTCCACTGTGAAAAAAGTCAGTGATAGTAAAACAATAATAACAGCAAGAATAATACCCCATATGATCATGGTTCCGCTCTCCTTTTGTAAGTGAAAGACAGTGTATACTACCGATGATAGCTTGCCAAGGAAATATATATACCCATCGCACTTCAAGATGCGCTAATATGAAATTAGCAACAAATATCGAGAAGTGCTCGTCATTGCGAGGAAGCGCAGCGACGAAGCAATCCAGTAGAAAGAGCGTAAAATCAATGGCTTGACGCTTATGAGCATTCTGGATTGCTCAAAGTAAACTCCTCGCAATGACGAGCATTTTCGCCTATTTGTTGTTATTTCCAATTACGCGACAGCGACTATTTAGTCAATTTATTGCCTGTGGAGGCGTCTGGCTCGTCTCCCTCTGCCTGAACAGGTTTCTTCGGCGTTTCAACTTTTTCATCATTTACCACGACAGCCTTGCGATTCTCGGCAGCTTTAAGTTTTGCCATTTCCTCTGCAGGCACAGGTGGTTTTTTGTTATCTACCGCTTGTCTCAAGGTTCGATAAGCCTGCTTGTCATCCTTATTCAACTTAGCTGCAATCTGGGTTTGCGTAAAAGGACAGCGCTCATCTATCACTGGCAGATACCCTGCTTTAAGTGCCGCGGCGAATGCTTCGGCTGCAACTGTCAAATTGGCTTCTCGCTCTTCAGGAGTTGCGTTCTTTGTGTTAAACGTAACATTAACCTCAACCATAGGATCACCATCCATCTCAAGAACGTCAAGCATGGCATCATAAATCTCTGGCTTACGGTTATCCCCATACGCTTTGACCTGATTTTTTTCCGTATTATAAACAAACTCCCCAGATTTGCTGTCATCTGTTTCATTTTTCACCTTCACCGTTGGTGCGAGCGGATTGCCTGTGGTTGCAACTTTTTCACGTGTTTGGGGCGACTTTGCAATCCAATTATCAAGACGACTCATCCGCTCACTCACCGCTTTTTCATCAACCACCTTTTTTTCATTCGCTTTACCGAAACTTGTTTCACTCTCTTTCTTTTTATCTTTGCTTGATGAAGCAGGAGGTGTGTTTTTTCCTGCTTTCAACACATTAGTGGAAGCTTTATATTTGTCCTGTAACGGTTTTAGATGCGTTTTGAGCGTTTCATTTTTCGCATACCGCTTATTTTCAGGTAATGCCAGCAAGGCCTTAAAATCCTTCTGACTCAGCTCTACCACATTGCCTAATTCTGACAGCGTTGCACTGCTCAAACCAAATCGATGTTTTAAAAATTGGGGAATATCTTTTTTGTTAATCCCTGCATCGTCATTTAGTTTAAGCCGGATGTTTCCATTTTGTGATCTTTTGATTGATGTATTACGTAAATCAATACAACGGCACAAATCATTTACAGCACAATTAGCATGTGCCTGTGCAGCCTCTGCTGGTAAATAGGAAAGTTTTTCTTTTGCAAAGGGTGCAGCCAGTTTGGCGTACTCGCTATCACTGATGAGCATCTTATTATTTGCATCTATCTTTAACGTCACGCCACATTGTTTCGCCGCAGCAATCAGGGCTGCTGGTGCCAGTGTACCCTTAATCTCTAAACTGAAACCACCTGCTGGTTTATTTTTCAGTTCGCCAGTTTGCATTGCTGCTTTAATGGGTACCAAGTCAGAGTGTCGTGGATCAAAATAGGCTGATTGTACCTGATTGAATGAGACCGTGCCCCAGTCTTCATTATTGTAAAGTGCGTTGAATTTCGCTTCATCTAAATAAACAATATTCCCCTTTTCAGTATCTTCAATGCCAAGCACTTGACGATAATAATCTGCCATCTCAACTGAATCACACTCAACCCCTATCTTGTTAGTACCATCCCTTTGGTACATCTTATAACTGGGCATAAACATTAACTCGTCGTTTTCATCAAGTTTATATACCAAGTCGCTGAAATCGTACAAAGCATCGGTCATAAGTGCAGAATCGGGTGATCTCATTTTTGCCAAAAGATCAGTTGTTCTTTTATCCAACTCTGGCTCACCAGACGAAAACCCAGGTTCTTTATCTAAAGTAGTGAGTTTATGCCAATCCGATGCGCTAAGGAGAATACCCTTACCTTTTTCATGATCCATCACTAATTTTGCACTTTTCAACCTGAAAATATCGTAAAGATCACGCAACAACGCGTTTTCATCAACGTCATCGTTCAAGTCCAGCAAAATAAGCGGTTGCCCATTCAGCCGCTGCAAACTTTCAGATACCTTTCCAGTGAAACTGTCACATAATAATTTATGTGCATTTTCCTTTGAGTACCTTGCCAGACTAATTTCTGCAATTTGCGCATGGGCATTATCTGGTTGTCTTAACGGATCTGTCGAAGGAAAAATTGCAGCAGCAAGCAGCGTATATTGTTCGTCATTGATGTGTATTCTATTGTTGATATCCGCTGTTAAAATAACTCCACAAACTTTGGCTGCATCAATAAATTTTGATAATGCAATAGGGTTTTTAATGGTTAATATAAAATCCCCACTTTTTCCATTACGAAGTGTAAGGTCAGTTAGTCCTATTTTTAAGGGAATCAGGCCAGCATTGCGAGTTTCAACGAATTGCTTCCTAATAGGAGCTAAATCTCGACCCAATAATTTTTTAAAATTGGTTTCATCCAAATAAAGTATATTACCGTTTGCACCATCCTGAATATTGAGAATAGTACGAAAATAATTTGCCTCATCAACTGACTCACACGATATCCCCAACAAGATATCGCCACTGCCTTTATGCCTGTAAAATTGACAGACATCAGTGAGGGATGCAGGATTGAACAAATCATCCAATTCCCCACCTTCTTCAAGTACTTTTGATTGTAACAATGCTTTTGTTGGTTCTAACGCTGAGTCCCTCAATCCCTTACAAAATACTTGTAATTTATTATCTGTGGCATTGTCTGATTTAAAATGCGGATCGGTATCTAATGTGGCGAGTTTAATAAAGTCAGGATAACTCAGGTGGAAAGGTTTTTCTGGTTCATCTTCATCCCTAATGATATAGCCCGCACTTTGTAAGCCTAGCGTTTTAAGGAGGTAATAATCCAGCTCATCTGTATTGGCGCCTGGTTTTATCCTAACCTCGACACGGTTCGGCTCAACAAGCAGAGACTCGTCGGAAAGTGTACTTTCCAGCCCTGCGGTAAGGCTGTTGACAAGTAAAGCGTTATGAAGTGTCTTCACCGCTTTTTTATCTGCTTTGTCGTCCATTACTTTGACTACATTTGCCATGTCCTTATCAGACAAAATGAGACCTTGAGGGTGCATAGGATCATTTGCCGCATTTGGATCTATTTTATATCCACATATTTCCATTCCGAGCATGAATGCTGTTCGCTTCTCAAGAGAATCGAATGTCAGCAGAAAATGATTTTTATCGTGCTCTTGCAAGTTCAGACGCTCAAGATCGAGGGCTCTAATAAATTCATCTTTCACTTTCTTCTTTATCTTCGGAAAATGATCACTCACTTTCGCAAAATGTTCCAAATCAAATTCAATATTAGGACCTCCCTTCAGTGGAAAGGGGTCAATATTCAATTGACGTATCGCTGATACAATATGATCTCGCGTCAAGTTACCTAACTCAACCTTGATGCTTCTTGCCTCAAAGGCAACGTCAATATTACCATCGAAATTTTCTAAAACTGCTAAACTTAAGCCATTATTCCTACAAGCAGCATGAGCTTCTTTTGCCGCTTGATAAAAGTGATCCCTTGGAAAACTGTGGCGGGCAAGGATTTCAAAATTATGATTGCTGATATTTACGATAGGCAAATCGCCTTTCAACTCACCATTCAACTCAACCCCAGCAAGTTTGGCAGCAGCAACAAAACTATCCCTGGCTGGCTCATTCTCGAACACTAAAACGAAGTGCGAACCATGGCTCCATAAATTTTGATTATCAATTCCATAGCGGAGGGCTTGCAACCCATTACGGCGCGCACCTAGAAATTCTGTTCTGTCTGCTTGAAATTGATTATAAGGCTCTTCATCATAAAGATGATATGGAGGGATTGGACTAATCTTATTAAATTCACCTTCAGTCAAATATAAGGTCTTACCATCTGCATTACTCTGGACACCAAACACATCATGGAAATATTGTGCCTCTGCTGGAGAATCAAGCTGTATCCCAATATAATCTACATTTTCTTTTTTATAAAAATTAACATTGCAATCAGCAAGACTGTTTTGACCAAAATTTACCTTTTCAGTTAAACTTTCTGTTGCCGAGGTAATGAGAGTATTGTTAGGATTATTCTGTTCCAAAGCGGGATAGCGCGTGACCAGTTTGCGATAATCTGCGGCGTTGAAAGAAACATGATCGGGCGGTACCAAATTTGCATTTTTCAATTCAATAACGTCTTTAAGATATTGGATAAACGGTGCTTGATCTGCTTGATTCAGATTAAGTCTGAGTACAATTAAGGGCTGGCCCGTTTCCTCATCATTTAAATTATTACTCTTTTCAACCGCCCTATCAAAATGGCCTAATTCCCTTTGATTCAGCTCTCCATGGAGTTGTTCCATATCGCGAGGTGCAATCGAAAGTGCTCGATCTATTTTTTTTAATTGCTTATCCGTCAGAACTATCGATTGATTGTCGCCAGCATTCTTGCTGAAATTAAGCCCCAATCTCTTCATGGTGGCTATAAACATTGCTTTTTCACTTTCAGTGGCAAAAGAAAGCCTGAATTGACTACCATGCAGCGGTGATAGGTTGCTAATGTCAGTCAGCTTATTTTTATAATGTTCGACAAATTGATCCTGTACTAAAGGAAAATAATGCAAATTTTGTGCTAAAACTTCGTTGGTGAGGGTAAATGTTGCATCTCCCCCTTGAATACTAAAGTTACTACGAGGTCTAACATCCCCCCTATCAAGTATGCTCCCTACATTCGCACCGCCAATATTTGAAATTCTCAACTTGAACGTCGAATCCGCAAAATTGCTCGGCTGGTTGAGATTAACCAGATTTTCCGGCGTTGCTTGAGCTAAAAGTGCTTTTTCTTCTTTTGATATTGACATGGAGATTACCTCTTTAGCAGGTGAATTGTTTTGATTTTCTTCAGTATAACACAAAGCCCTGTTTTTGAACAATTGCTTCATTTTATTTTAGATATTCTATTGACTTTTTTAATAATCAAAAATTCAAGCTAAATTCGTTAATTTTTTTACCCAATATAACCACTTTTGATAGCGTTCCTCGCGGTCTCTTGCGGGCAATAGTGGCATAAAGCCCTGCTGAAGCTGCCACAAATCGCTAATTTCTGCCATCGAAGCATACAGGCCTTGTTGCAAGCCTGTTAAAAAAGCCACCCCCAACGCCGTCGTTTCAATGACAACTGGGCGCTCTACCCGAATAGCCAAAATATCAGCCAAACTCTGCATTAATGTATCATTGACTGTCATTCCCCCATCGACTCGCAAACAGTCAATTTTCGCACCATCTTTCTGCATAGCCTGCAATAAATCGCGTGTCTGGTAACACACAGCCTCCAGGGTTGCCCGAGCTAAATGTCCTGCCTGAGTATCACGTGTCAGACCAGTGATCATCCCTCTAGCATGGGGATCCCAATAGGGTGCTCCTAAACCCGTAAAGGCAGGAATAAAATAAACATCTCCATTGTCTGGTACCTGCTCAGCGAGTGCCTGAATCTCATCGGCATGTTGAATAAGATGCAAATTATCACGCAGCCATTGCACGGCAGCACCTGCAATAAAAATACTGCCTTCCAGACCATAAGCTAATTGATCGCCCACGCGATATTGTATGGTAGTCAATAATTTGTGCTGGGATAAAACGGGCTGGCTGCCTGTATGCAGCAACATGAAAGCGCCCGTGCCGTAGGTGCTTTTGACCATCCCAGAATGAAAACAAGCTTGGCCAAAAGCGGCTGACTGTTGATCGCCCGCCATGGCGCAAATGGGGATAGCACAACCAAACCATGCTTTATCAACTTCACCAAAGTCAGCGCAGTTATCTTTCACTTCCGGTAACATGTACTTAGGAATGTTGAATAAGGTGAGCAGCTCCGTATCCCATTGTTGAGTATGAATATTAAACAACAACGTGCGGCTAGCATTGGTCACATCGGTGTAATGACTGCGACCCTTGGTTAATTGCCACAAAATCCAGGTATCGATCGTGCCAAAAAGAAGCAATCCCTCCTCCGCTTGTTTGCGGGCATTGGGAATATTATCAAGCAGCCAGGCGAGCTTGCTTGCCGAAAAATAAGGATCAAGCAATAATCCTGTCTTTTCAGTAACGGTTTTTTCATATCCTTGTGCTTTTAAATTTTCGCACCATTGCGTGGTACGCCTGTCTTGCCAGACAATCGCATGATAAATAGGCTTACCTGTGTGCTTATTCCAGACAACGGTTGTTTCGCGTTGATTAGTGATGCCAAGGCCGATGATTTCGCTAACAGACACCTTGGCTTGTGCCAAAACATCAACACATGCCTGCAGCGTAGTTAACCAAATCATTTCTGCATCATGTTCAACCCATGCATTCTGAGGGTAATATTGTTTGATTTCGTGTTGACCAATCGCCAAAGGCTGCCCTCGCTCATTGAAAACGAGTGAACGGGAGCTGGTTGTTCCTTGGTCAACAACGAGTATGTAAGACATGGGTTATAACAAAGCTTTTTGGAAACTTCCCAGAAAAGCCTTGACACACACCAAAGCACTGATAAGTCCGATGAGCAATCCCCCTGCAATATCAAGTGGATAATGAACTCCCACGTACACCCTGCCCCATCCAATAACCAAGGTCAGGGCAAGCAGGAAAACACCCAGTTTATAAACCCGGCCAAAAATAAAACCAAAGGCAATTGTGGCAGCAAACAGTGTGTGATCACTTGGAAAAGAACTGTTGACGGCATGATGAATGAGATTGCTTACCAGACCATCGACAAAAGGACGATTAGTAGGATAAAAATGTTGAATCAATTGACTCAGGGCGATTGAAAGGAAAATGGCAATAAGAATAACGATCACCAAAGCCCTGCGATCTCGGTAGCGTACACCTTGATACACCAGCACCAGTGGAAAGAAATAACATAAATACTTGGCAGCAAAAATACCGAGATCTAGCTGCCATGCCAATGGATGGGCGCCAGCATATATCCACAAAAGAAGCTGATGATTGAAAGCAAAGTTCTCCATAGCAATGAGTCCTTTAAGAGTTTATTTATCACATACCTCTCATTGAAGAGTAAAATTTGTACTCCTCAAGCATATATAATCTCTACTGCGGAGACTATATAGTGAGTGCATGACATTATGAGGGTAATATTCATTACTGTAAACAGCTATTCAAGATAGAAAGTAGTCACTTCAAAAAATCATTTTGCTCATTTATACTCAACACACATGAGTTTTCGGGATTTGTATAATGTATCTGTGCGAATCCCGCGTTTTCATACGCGGAGACTATATACTCGCATCTCAGGATAAAGGAGTATTTTTTCATCCGTTGTCAGTAATATTACTTGCTCAACCACTGATTGAGCTATCAATAATCTATCAAAAGGGTCATTATGTATTAGAGGCATCTTTTCAAGCTGCCTGATATGTAAAATATCAAGACTCATGGTAGAAAATCCCGTCTCTTTAACGATTTCAATCAACTCATCCAGAGGAGGTAAATCGAGTTTTCCAAGAGATTGCTTGATAACGATTTCCCAATAGGTAACGACGCTTACGGCCAGATCATTTTCAGCATCTTCAATAATATCAAGAAATGGCGTCAATTTTTTAGTGTTCCCTTCCAAACACCATAAAAGTATACAAGTATCAAGCAAATATTTCATGCAAAATACCCTTTTAAATCATCTGGCAATTCATCAAAATCAGGACTTATGTTAATTTTTCCTTTCAGTAATCCCAGTTTTTTTGGTCGACATTGATGATACTCCGTTAATTGAGCAATCGGTTTGCCATTTTTGCAAATAATGATCTTTTCATGATTGGTGACAACCGCTTCTAAATAGCGAGAAAGATGCGTCTTTGCATCATGTATGTTAACAAATTGCATAAATAATAGTTCCGGGGAAATTGATTAGTCAAACTTAGTTTAGTCCAAATAAAGGGACTTGTCAATTGAGATTCCGATCAATTATCTTAATAAAATAACTTCAATTTCTTTATCAATCTTTCCCCAAACTCGATCAGCTGTGATAACAGGAATTTTTTGGCTGCTGGCCAGTGCTAAACACGCTCGATCGCCAAGTGATAATCCTAAAGATTTACTTTTTGTGTACCATTCGGCAGCAATATAGGCCTGACTCTCGTCAAAAGGAATAATTTCTTTCATTATCCCAGAAAGTAAAGACTTAATTTTATTTAGTGGAATCCCTAAACGCATGAGAACGGTTACTACTTCGGCTAAATTGATACTAGACATAATGCTGCCTGGTAAATATTTTTCGACGATTTCCCAGCCTTCTTCCTGATTAATTAATGCAAGCAGTGCTGAGGCATCCAGTACCACTTTAGTCATGCTCAGCATCCTCTTTACGCATACGCTGCAACTCAGCAACCAGACTTTTATTTTTTGCATAATGTTGCACAACTGATTGTGCTTTGCGTAATGATTGTTTTAGACTATATAAATGTAATCCATTTTCCTCAATTCGCAAAACTAACTCTTCACCAGGCTCAAAATGTAATTGTTTGCGATAATTGGCAGGAATAATTATTCTGCCATTTTCTTGTAATTTGACTCTACACTCATTCATTTGACAAATCCTTAATAATTGTCATTATTTTAATAATGGGCTATTTTTTATGAACTGTCAACAAAAATGCGCAAAAAACCATTTGGTATTTTGTAAAATAATGTTACAATCCGCTTCCGGCATATGCTCGACTCATTTCGGAGTTTTTACAGATGAAGCAATACTTTTGGGCGCTTATTGGTGCCTACGCATTAACCCTGTCTCATGGCGTCAAAGCTGACACCTTAAGCAGTGATGGCAATACAACGGCTGTCTTTATGCAATCCCTTAGCAAAAAACCTGCAGAACTCCTGACTTTTTTGCAAAATATGCCTAAAGGCGCTGATTTGCACAATCATCGCTCAGGGTCTGCCTATGCTGAAAACATGTTAAGTTATGCCATCTACGACAATCTGTGTTTTGACCCTAAAACCAACAGTTTTGGCAAAAGCGCCGACTGCTCATCTCATTTACAAGCCAACACCCTTCCTGACAATTCTGCTTCATACAATACGATTATTGATGCCTGGTCCATGCGTCATTTTGTTCCGACTCCACAGGAAAGTGCCCATGATCATTTTTTCAATACTTTCTATCAATTTGATTCTGTTCGCAGCCTCTATCGCGCGCAAAATTTAGCTGAAATTGTTAAGCGTGCCAGTGATGAGAATGAGCTTTATCTTGAAACTATGATCACAGCCGAAATAGAGAAAGCGATTGCTCTTAGCAAACAAGTAAAGTGGACTACCGATTTTGATAGTATGCAGAAAAAAATGGATACTGCTGGTATTGGCAACATTGTCAGCAGTATTCAAAATGAATTGAATGAAAATGAAGCTTACGTCAATCAAATTTTTCAGTGTAGCACAAAAAAAGCACAGCCCGCCTGTGACCTCACCGTACGCTATCAATACACGGCCTTACGTACCACCTCGCCGTCAGCGGTTTTCGCGCAATTATTAACGGGATTTCAGCTTGCTTCACATGACCCTCGCGTGGTTGCCGTTAATCTTGTTGGACCAGAAGATAACTACTACGCCTTAAGTGACTATGATTTGCAAATGCAGATGATAAACTATTTACATCAAAAATATCCCAAAGTTCATATCGATTTACATGCAGGGGAATTGACTCTGGGTTTGGTGACCCCTGAAAATTTAAGCTTTCATATCCGCGATGCTATTAACATTGCTCATGCCGAACGCATAGGTCATGGAGTTGATATTGCCTATGAAAATAATGCCAATCAATTATTGGCGGAAATGGCCACAAAAAATATTCCGGTCGAGGTTTGTTTAACGAGTAATGCAACTATTTTAGGTGTCTCTGGACAGCAACATCCACTCTCTCTTCTGTTAAAATCAGGTGTGCCAGTTGTTCTCGCAACAGATGATGAGGGTGTATTGCGAACTGACCTGACTCATGAATATGAACGAGCCATTCTCAGCTATTCATTGAATTACTCAACGATTAAAGCAATTGTGCGCAATAGTCTGACATACAATTTTATGCCAGGACAAAGTTTGTGGCTCGACTCGAAACAGTTCACCCCGGTACAAGCTTGTGCAAGGGACAAATTAGGTAACAGCAAGCCCTCTCCGCAGTGTATTGCCTTTTTAAGTCATGATCCTAAAGCAAAATTACAGTGGAAACTCGAAGCTGAGTTTGCTCAATTTGAGAAACAGATGACGAAAAGCTATCGTGCACAAATGGCGGTACAGTAAACTGATGGCAAAATTAACCATAGATTCGCTTGAGCTCACAACTATAATCGGTGTATTGCCTTTTGAGCGACAAATTAAACAAAAACTCTGGCTTGATGTATGTATTCATTTGGATATTACCGAAGCCAGTGCTCATGATGATTTAAATAAAACACTTAACTATGCTAGCCTTGCTGAGCATTTACAAAAAGTGGCTGCAACAAGTTCTGATGAGTTAATTGAAACATTTGTCATGCGTTTAAAAGAAGCCATGATTCAACAATACCCACAAATACTTGCTGGAAAGCTCATATTGCATAAAAAAGGCGCGCTGCCAAAGGCACGCTCGGTTTCGATTGAGATTGAGTGGTAAATATCAACGTTTCGGGTATGGTTTCTTATTTCAAGTAGGACAAATTAAATCTGTTTAAATATACCCGAAATATGAAACGCTTCGGGTATATCTTCATCAAGAGCGAATCAAAAAAAATGAAACAATCAAAAAATAGTAATAATCCCATATCAAATGCCGTCAATTTTAACAAAAATATGGCTGAATTCAGATGCGCAACAACATCTCAAAAACCTATAAATTGGACATTTAAAGATGAAACAAATCATACTCACGCTTTTTACAAAAATAAAAAATGTCAAAGTCAACCAACAGCGTCGAAAAATAGCCTAGAGAAAATGCAAATAACTTACATCATGAATAAATAGGAAAAAAAGAGATAAAGAAAGTTAATTCAAAATAAAAATTCTGCTTTTAATAAAACCTTAAAATATATATAATAATTATCTCAATATTATTAGACTAAGATAACCTGATGAAAAATAACCAACCCTCTCCCATGTATTTAGATGTAACTGATTCTCCACTCGGTAAAAAATCCGAATACAGCCCATTTTATAATCCAAATTTACTATTTGCCATTCCAAGAAAAGAGAAAAGAGCTGAAATAGGTATTTCACAAGACAACTTACCTTTTTTTGGTTTTGATCGTTGGAATCACTACGAGGTTTCTTGGCTCAATGCAAAGGGTAAGTCCGTGGTTGCGACTGTTGAAATTTTGTACTCTTGTCACTCACCCAATATAATTGAATCAAAATCAATGAAGCTGTATTTTAATTCATTTAACAATACCAAAATAGCTTCAATTTCAGAGCTGAAAGTCAGAATAGCTTCAATTTCAGAGCTGAAAGTCAGAATGGAACAAGATTTATCAGAAAGGGTTGGTTCTAAGGTGGAAATCAAAATAAACCCAGCAGCAGGGTGGCAAGATTCCAGCTTAAAATCGGGTTTCTCGGGATATTGTATAGACGAACTCGATGTAGAATGTGATTGCTATATTGTTAACCCGGATTACCTGAATACAACAGGTGACTATGTAGAGGAGCACTTATATTCCAATTTATTAAAATCAAATTGTCTCGTGACTAATCAACCAGACTGGGGTAGCATTGAAATAAAATATAAAGGAAAGGCCATTGATAAAGAGGGATTATTGAAATATATAGTATCATTTAGAGATCATAATGAATTTCACGAACAGTGTATAGAACGAACCTACATGGATATCAAAAATAAATGTAATCCTGATGAATTATCTGTGTATGGCCGCTATACACGACGAGGTGGTTTAGACATTAATCCTTATCGTTCGTCTGTTGAAGATAATAATGACGATGAAAATATGCGTCTTTTTAGGCAGTAAAATGATTTTTAAGTTTTTGAATAAATTATTTAACGCGATTAAATCTGAAAAAAATAACCGAGACTCTACCTATCGCATTGCAGGAATTGTTGAAAATTATGAAGAAACGGGTAAAGTGTATGCTAAAATCAACACTCGTGGGACATCAAAAGTTTTTGATAAAAAAATTTCCACATTGTATGAAAAAAAATGGTTGGACGGATTTAATAAGGAAGATGTTGCCTATATATCATTTCTATATGCCGCAGAAGAAACAAAGCAATTACCCTTAATTGAGTTTTTTCCGAGGAAAAAGCAGAGAGTCACCCGAAGTGTTCTTGGTTTAGGGATGCTATTTATAACATTCCTCATCTTATCTAACCTAACTGCCATCAAGGTAAGTCAAATATCGATTTTTGGCTCTACGATAACTTTTCCTGCTGCGCTCATTTTTTTTCCCATTACCTATTTTTTTGATGATATTCTGACGGAGGTCTACGGCTTTCAGGTTAGTAGATTAATTATTTGGGGCGGATTAGTTTGCAATACAATTTTTACATTCTTAACGTGGGTATCGGTTTATTTACCGGCTTCAACGGTTTGGAGTGAAAGCACTCATCACGCAGAAACAGCCTACAAATTAGTGTTTTCAGGATCACCTCGAATTTTTTTTGCCTCAGCTATTGCTTATTTTTTTGGCGAATTTTTAAATTCTACCATTCTTGCAAAATTAAAAATTCTAACTTCGGGGAAGTACTTTTTTTTAAGAGTCATTGGCAGTACTGCGGTTGGTGTTGGTATAGATAGCTCTTTATTTTGCAGTATTGCGTTTTTTAATATTTTGCCTGTTTCAATGATTATTGATCTCATATTAACTCAATATATATTTAAACTTTTTTATGAAATAGTCATGATACCATTTACTTATCTACTTAGCGCATTGCTTAAAAAAGTGGATAATGTGAATTATTATGATTTTGAGACTAAATTCAATCCCTTTTCACTGGATTTAAACGATTAGCTTTCGTTGATCCGTGTTTCAACAATCGTGCCGATAATTTCATCCATTTTTTGTTTTAATGACGGATTGTCGGATGAATATAGCCTTGAAAAATAAACATCATCACCATCGAGGGTAATTTTTCGCACGGTTGGAGTAGCACCATTGCACGATACAACCACAAAATTCCCATCTTTATATTTTTGCTTTGGATCGACTATAATAGTCGAGCCTTTTTTAAATCTAGGCTCCATTTGTGGCAGGGTTCGAAGAGCAAAAGACAGTTCACTGACGCCCCGCTCCGTTGTAATCCAGTCATTATGGCTCGAAGGTATAAATTTTTCTCGCTGAAATACCCAAGCTCTCACGATATCCCAATCAACAATCGGAATCATAGACCAAGCAACTTTATTTGTTGGATGATATGCTCCCTCTATTGGGTTTTTATTGAAAGGCAGATGCCCTATAAGCTGATCAACCGTCACACCAAAAAATTTTGAAATACTTACTAACGTAGTTGCTCTTGGATCTAATGTCTCACCAAGTAAAACACGATTAATGGTTGTTTGAGGTATGCCTGTTTGTCTGGCTAGCTCTGCTTCTATCATACCAGCTTCATCCATTAAATACCTGATATTTTTACGTACATTTAACTCAAGTTTTCCAGAACCAATCAAGCGATTTTTTTTATTATCTAAGGACATAATTAATATATCAACCAATTTATTTAAAATAGAAACAACACTTAATTTTAACTTAATTCAAAAAAATAGCAAAACTAAACGTTAAACCGTTTACAGCAAACCTAAAAGCGTTTAAACTTACATTCTTAAGTAGTTCTTAACAATTTGGTGATAATCGTTGCTATGTCAGTTGGACATTCTGGCATACCTTGGTTTTAGTCCAGGCCAAGTTTCCTGATGATTATCACCATTTTTTCGTTATTCACAAATAAGGTTTTTTTCAGAATGCAACAGTAGTGATAAGAGTGAAATATTTTTGATTAATCCTGATATTGAGCCAACCATGGTACAAACTGAATTGGTTGCTTCCATACATCAATTACAGTCTTTATGTTTTTTTGCTGCGTATAAATTTCTTGATGATTTGGATTCTGATACCGTAAACAGCTTTACTGTCATCAATAAATATATGTTGCGTGCAGTTAAGTTGATTGATTTATTGGAGTTGCGGGCAAACGGTCACTGTCTCGCTGTGGCGTAATTTAGGGTCTGTTGACAATTGGTTCTTTGGCTGCAAAAAGAGAGAATCGAGGAAAAATTTGTTCTTGGTCTTGGCCCACTCTAGCATTCATTACTAATTGAAAATTTGGGCTACGGGTGACATATGTGTAATTATTTATCAGCAATAAAATAAGAACTTGCTTAAAATGTTCAAATACAGATCAATAAAGTGATTGTTTTCTTAAGTGAATTGGGTTAATATAATGCTATAAGTTATTTTTTACTATTAATTATAATCGGTAATTCGATGGAAAATAGTGGTATTGCAAAGCTGATTTCACTTTCTGCCCGTTTTAACCGAATGGATGCCAGGGTATCTACCCTAATTGCAAAAATTGCACAACAGCTTTCGTATTTGCTGAAAACGGAGTAACTCTATGAAAAGTTTATCAAAAGCTATATTTGAACAAAAAAATATAGCCATTCGTGGTAAACCAAATGCAGGAGTAAAATATTACCCGCTGCTTGCAATGTTGTATACAACGCTATTAATTCTCTCTGTTTTATTGGATTATAAATTTATTAAAATAGATCAAATGCTCGCTTCTGCAGCAACCTTCGTTATCTCCAGTACGTTTTTTTTAAATGATATAATAGCTGAGATATATGGCTATCAAAGAGCTAGATATGTTATCTGGTCAAGCTTGTTATGCTTGATGTTATTTTCAATAGTTGGGTTTATATTGAATAACATAAAAACCCCAGAAGAATATTTACAATATGGAAAAGCATATAATACTGTATTGCAACTCCTTTTCCGAGCTGGTTTGTCAAATGCTATCGCAATAGTATTGGGTTCATTTATAAATGTTTATATTGTTAGCAAATGGAAAATTATTCTGCGTGGGCGGTATTTTTGGTTGCGAAGTTTATGTGCTTCAATAGTCGGCGAAGTGATCTATACCACATTTGTTGTAACCTTACTAAATATTGGGATAGTAAATTTTTATCAATTAATGCAAATTTTATTCGTATCTTTATCATTTAAGCTGCTGTTCGATGTGATTGCTATTGTTCCAGCAAATATATTTGCAAATTTTTTAAAGAGAAAAGAACAAATTGATATCTATGATTATGGTCTAAGTCTTAACCCATTTAAGTTTAATATTAATTCGGAACTAATATCGGAGAATGAATTTAATAATTCACGTGATATGGTTTAATAATGAGATATATAAATGAACACAGAAACTATTGCAGAAGAGCTAAGTTCCCTTGTAGGCAATAAAAATATCTTGATTGATTATGACTCAAGAATGATTTATGCAAAAGATCGCACTCAAAATTTAATACCTGACCCAAGCCTGATTGTTTTTCCGCGGAGTGAATCACAAATTATATCAATTGTTCAATGGGCAAATCATACAAGAACTGCATTAGTTCCATCGGGTGGACGGACTGGTTACAGTGGCGGGGCAGTTGCGCAATCAAAAGAGGTTGTTGTTTCCTTTGATAAGATGAACCATATTTTGGCTTATAATTCGGAAGACCAAACTGTTAGATGTCAACCCGGTGTTATAACAAAAAATTTACAAAATTTTGCTTTAGAAAATAATTTATATTATCCAGTTGATTTTGCCTCTTCAGGTTCAAGTCAAATTGGCGGAAATATCGCAACTAACGCGGGTGGAATAAAAGTTATTCGCTATGGGTTAACACGGAACTGGGTTTATGGCTTAAATGTAGTTACTGGAAATGGAGATTTACTGCATCTTAATAAAGGACTCATTAAAAACGCAAGTGGTTATGACTTGAGGCATCTATTCATTGGTTCTGAAGGAACTTTAGGGATAATTACTGAGGCAATAATAAAACTATCCACATTACCATCGGAGTCGAAAGTGGCTCTTTTAGGCGTACAGGAAAAAAATACGATGGTTGAAATATTGAATATATATCGTAAGGATTTGCAAGTAACTGCATTTGAATTTTTTTCTGAAGCTGCGCTGAAGCATGTGATGTGTGAATCAAATATATCGCATCCATTTAAAAGAGCTATGCCATTTTATATTTTATTAGAATATGAATCTAGTGAGTTCAATGATGAAGTCTTTCTGGGGCTTACTGAAAGCTGTATAAATTCTAGCTCGATAAATGATGCAATAATAAGCCAAAACATGGCACAATATAAATATTTATGGTCTTTAAGAGAAAATATATCAATGTCTCTTTCAAAGTATCTTCCATACAAATATGATATATCGGTCATGCCATCAAAAATTCCAGTGTTTATAGAAGAAATAGAAGATTTATTAAATAAAACTTACCCAGATTTTGAAATTATTTGGTTTGGTCATATTGGGGATGGTAACTTACATCTTAATATTCTAAAACCAGTAGAGCTGAAAGGCTCTGAATTTTTCGAAATCTGTGATGAAATGAGTGATGCAATATATTCTTTGGTCAATTACTATAATGGTAGTATTTCTGCGGAGCATGGGATTGGCCTGCTCAAAAAAAAATTTTTGCGGTATACAAAAAATGATGTGGAAATAGGCTATATGCGTGAAATTAAAAAAATTTTTGATAAAAACAATATTATGAACCCAGGAAAAATTTTTGATGACTCGTAAAGGTTAATATTTAAGTCTATACTCGAAGCGTCTCATATTTCGGGTATATTAGGGAAATAACAGTCAAAATTTTGTGATTGAATTATAAGGAGTGTATCGTGGGAGGTTTAAATAGTTTATCGATAATCATTCAAAAAACGTCAATAGTAAAATTGTTTAAAACGGCCTGCAATTTTTTTAAATTGAATCTACCGTACCCTTATATTCTTGAAAAAATAGATATACAAAATAATAGGGTCTGTTGACAATTGGTTCTTTGAAGCGAAAAAAGAGAGAATCGAGGAAAAATTGGTTCTTGTTTGAGGCGAATAGCAAGCTATTTAACGA
>JABEVJ010000125.1 GCA_013043985.1 Legionellales bacterium
AACCAGCAATAGTTATTCATATTGTGCAGTTTTAATCGTTTCTTCTGGCGTAAAATAGCAAGTTAGAAAACCGAAAACTCATGTGTGTTGAGTATAAATACCAGAAAGAAGCGTACCTTAGACCCTCGCAGGCTTGCACCTACCAACTTACAGAATTGTGTGCATAGGTTAGCCCGCAAGGGGCGAGGGAACCGCAGCCGTTCCGTGCTATTGCCCTATTTAGAGGGCTGAGTAGTAACAAATAATCATTTACTTTGCCGACTTATCTTATTGATGACTACGATTCAACCGCCGTTTTTAAGATCAAATTCACAAGGATAATCTGCCATGCCGTTTCAATACATCACACTCAAAATTGAGGCCTCCATTGCCACACTGACACTCAATCGACCTGAAATTCACAATGCCTTTGATGATGTCATGATTGGAGAAATGAGTACAGCCTTACAAAAAATAGAGCAACTTGAAACTGTGAAAATTTTGTGTTTAAAAGCTCAGGGCAAAAGCTTCTCTGCGGGTGCTGATTTAAATTGGATGCAACGCATGATTGAGTACAATTATGAGCAAAATCTGGAGGATGCAAAACACTTAGCTCACTTAATGAATCGGCTTTATCATTTTCCAAAACCGACCATTGCTGTCATTCAAGGTGCTGCATTTGGAGGAGGTGTTGGGCTGATCAGTTGTTGCGACATTGCCATTGCTTCTGAAAAAGCTCTTTTTTGTTTGTCTGAAGTGCGCCTTGGTCTAATTCCTGCCGTCATTAGCCCGTACGTTATCAGCGCAATAGGAGAACGTGCCGCCCGCCGTTATTATTTAACCGCCGAACGATTTGATGTATATGAGGCCAAACAACTTAATTTGGTTCATATCACTTGCCCTGCCGAGGAGCTAGAAAAAACTAGCTCTGACCTTGCAGAGCAAATTTTGCAAAACAGCCCTCTCGCCGTCACTGCCGCTAAAAATTTAATCGCAGCCACTAGTCGTGGTGATATAGATAACGCTATGATAGAAGACACAGTGCATCGCATAGCTGCGATACGCACCTCAAAACAAGGCCAAGAAGGGTTGCGGGCATTTTTGGAAAAAAGAACACCAAACTGGTGAGCGGTCAAAAGCAACAACGCCGCAGACTCAAGTATGAGGAGTAAATTATGTTTAGCACCATTCTCATCGCCAACCGCGGCGAAATAGCCTGTCGAATCATGAGAACAGCCCACCGTATGGGCTTGAGATGTATTGCGGTTTATTCAGAAGCTGATATCAATGCCCCCCATGTCAAAATGGCCGATGAAGCTTATTGTATCGGCGCAGCACCTGCGCGTGAAAGCTATCTTCGCTCAGATAAAATTTTGCAAGCGGCCATCAAAGCTAAAGCACAGGCTATTCACCCTGGTTATGGTTTTTTGTCAGAAAATACCGATTTTGCAAAGCAGTGCGAAGATGCTGGAATTGTCTTCATTGGTCCTCCCGCTACAGCCATTCTTGCCATGGGAAACAAAAGCGAAGCCAAACAACTCATGCAAACGGCTGGTGTACCCCTTATTCCTGGCTATCATGGCCACGATCAGTCTCTTGATACATTTATCAATGCCGCTGAAACCATCGGGTTCCCTGTTTTGCTGAAAGCCTCTGCTGGCGGAGGCGGCAAAGGAATGCGGGTTGTCAACTCTGCAAAAGAAATGGAAACTGCCCTTGCGGGTGCCAAGCGTGAAGCCTTATCCAGCTTTGGCAATGATGATATGTTGCTTGAAAAATATTTAGCAAAACCTCGCCATGTTGAAATCCAACTCTTTTCAGATCAATACGACAATCATCTTTATCTGTGTGAGCGTGATTGTTCCATACAACGCCGTCATCAAAAGATCATTGAGGAAGCCCCTGCTCCCGGCATCACCGACTCGCTGCGTACAGCAATGGGTGATGCCGCTATTGCCTGCGCCAAAGCCATTCATTATGTGGGTGCTGGAACCATTGAATTTTTGCTTGATGAAGACGGGCGCTTTTATTTTATGGAAATGAATACCCGTCTTCAGGTCGAGCATCCTGTGACGGAAATGATCACTGGCCTGGACTTGGTGGAATGGCAACTCCGTATTGCTTCCGGTGAAAAACTCCCTTTAACACAGCAAGAAGTCACTGCCAAAGGTCACGCGATTGAAGTACGTATTTATGCTGAAGATCCCGCCAATCAATTTTTACCCTCAACAGGCACACTGTATTACCTGGATGAGCCTCCCGAACAACCTTGGCTACGAATTGATACGGGAGTAGAAACAGGCACCCAAATCAGTCAGTATTACGACCCACTTATCGCCAAATTAATTGTTTGGGGAGAAACTCGCAGCGAGGCTATTTTACGGCTGTTACAGGCTTTATCGCATTATCGCATCTGTGGTGTTCAAACCAACCTGACTTTACTGGCTCGTATTGCTGCTCACCCTGAATACCAAGCCGCTCATTTGCTCACGCATTTTATTGATGTTTATCACGAATCACTCTTTTTACCGCCAACCAGTGATGTCCGTGAATTCCTGATTGCCGCAGCGATATGGCAAATGCAACAATATCGCGCAGGCTATCCCACTCACACCTCACCCTGGTATTCTGGCCAGGCATGGCGGATGAATATGGCCAAAGAGCAATTTATTGATTTGAAACTGGGCGATAAACTTCATACCATTCGTTTGATTCAAAATACCCCTTCCGCCTATCAAATCTGGTTAGAAAATAGACCGCTTTCAAAACTCGCTGCTGTGTGTCAAAAGCAAGGCGCACCGGAGCGCAGAACCGGAGCATACACGTCAGTATGTGAGGATGCGAGCACCAGAGCAACGCAGCTTTTGACCTCAGCAGTAGAGTTTTTTGATGTGAAAATAATTAGTATGCAAGCTAATCGCTTAGTATTGAGTATCAATCAAGTTCAACGCAGCTATACTCTCGTTACTCACGAAAATCAACTTGTGGTCTTTAACGAATTACATTGTTTAACCTTTGAGTCAATTCAGGGCAATTGGGATAGTGCCGAATCAGAAGTTAATGCAGGGCATTTACGCTCACCGATGCCAGGAACGATTACTGCCGTGCTAGTTAAACAAGGTCAAGCTGTAAAACGCGGAGAAGCACTTCTGATTGTTGAAGCAATGAAAATGGAACACACGATCAGTGCCACAATGGATGGCGTGATTGAGTCAATCTATTATCAAACTGGCGAAAGTGTGGATGAGGGTGCTGAATTAGTCGCACTGAAGTAAAAAAAGGATGAAATTATGTCAAAAAATATCCCCTTATTTTCTGATATCCCAGCACAAATCAAACTTGTTGAGGTTGGTCCTCGGGATGGACTTCAGAATGAAAACGTAAGCTTATCTGTTGCAACGCGAATAGAATTCATCGAAAAACTGGCTGACTGTGGCCTCCGATATATTGAAGCCGGAAGTTTCGTTTATTCCAAAAAAATTCCTCAATTAATTGAGAGCGCACAAGTCATTACCCAATTAAGACCCCAACCAAACGTTGTTTACGCCGCCTTAGTTCCTAATTTACACGGATTGGAAGACGCCATTGCAGCAGGCGTGCGCGAGGTGAGTTTTTTTACAACTGTTTCAGAAACATTTTGTCAAAAAAATATCAATTGTAGTATTGCCGAAAGCCTGGAGCGCTTAGCAATGCTTGCTCCTCTTGCCCAAAAAAACCATATCAAAATCCGAGCCTATATTTCTTGTGTGCTAGGTTGTCCTTATGAGGGAAAAATTCCTTTTGAGAAGACAGCCAAACTTGCAGAAATATTGACTAATGCAGGCTGTTACGAGGTTTCTTTAGGTGATACGATAGGTGTTGGCACACCGCATGAGGCTTATACCCTCATCCAAGAAACCGCTCGGCGTATCCCATTACAACAAATTGCTGTTCATTTTCACAATACATATGGTCAAGCACTAGCCAACATTCTCGTTGCTCTACAACTTGGGGTTCATGTTATTGATAGTTCGGTTGCAGGATTAGGCGGTTGCCCTTACGCCAAAGGTGCCAGTGGTAATGTGTCAACGGAAGATGTAGTTTATATGCTACATGGTCTCGGGCTCAAAACTGGCGTCGATTTAGCAAAATTAAGCCATGTCGGACATTGGATTTCAGATAAGCTTAAACATAAGACTCGCTCAAATGTAGGTGAAACTTATACTCAACACACATGAGTATATCCGCGATAAGACAACTATCCAGCATTATTTCAATGGATCACGAATCTCATGCAAATTCTGTCGCATTTCTGCTTGTGCTTTTTTAAAAGCATCTCTATCTTCTGGTTCAAGTTCTGGTAAATTTTTTAAAAATTCATGCAACTCTTCAGAGCGTAATATTGGTTGTGCTTTTGATTGGTTCAATACATTAAAAACTTGTAGTATGTTCATATTCAGTTAATATTTGTTAAGTATAGTCAGTGTATCTCAATAAAAAAAGTTATATGCTCAATTAATTAACACTTACTTATTTGTAATTGTTCAAAAATAGAGCTATAACTTTCTTATCTGCCAAGGGAGTCTTAATATGCGTGTGTTAGTAGTAGAAGATGATGAAACATTAGGTGATGCCCTCCACCATGGACTGAAAAATGAAGGTTATGCTGTCGATTGGGTTAAGGACGGCTTATCTGCGGATCAAGCACTTCGAACAGAAACCTTTGATATTGTTATCCTTGATTTAGGCTTGCCTAAGATGCCTGGTTTACGGGTTTTGGACAATTTGCGCTTGCGCGAAAACAAAACACCTGTGCTTATCTTAACAGCAAGAGATGCCATTGATGACCGAATCAAAGGACTCGATATGGGTGCTGATGATTATATGCTGAAGCCATTTGATCTAAATGAAGTAATCGCCCGCATACGTGCACTACAACGCCGCAGTGTCGGAGGTGCAACATCAACGATCAAGTACGGCAAAATCGAAATCGATTCTGCTTCACATACTGTATTGCATGATGGTGTATTGTTAAACTTGCCGCGCCGCGAGTTTGCATTGCTCTCCAAGCTTATTGAAAATCAGGGTAAAGCTTTATCAAGAGAACAATTAAGCCAAAGTCTCTATAACTGGGACGAGGATGTTGACAGTAACGCACTCGAAGTTCACATTCACAATCTTCGTAAGAAATTTGGTGCAGAGTTAATCCGTACCATTCGCGGCATTGGATACATGGTACCTAAAGAAGGCACTACTTAGTTTTATTTTTTTGGATGGGCGTACACTAATGTTAGTATCGATACGGAAGTTTTTACTTGTTAACTTACTGGTGAGTATCATTATCACTACCAGTATTACTGCAATAGGTAATTACATTCTCGATCGGAAAGATATTGAGTATCATCTTGACTCACTATTAAGTCAATATGCTTTAGCATTAGTTGCGCTTATCGGCGATAAAACAGACACTTCCTCAATTGAAGCAATACAAGATGAGTTAAACAAAGTTCCTGAGGTTGGACAAGGTTATAGCAAAAAGCTTGTCAATCTTTTCAACTATGCCTATGAGGACAAGTTTCAATTTCAGGTCTGGGATAATCACAATCACTTACTCTTGCGCTCAGCTAACGCCCCGACACTCCCTTTATCGGTAGACCATGACGGCTTTAGCAATGAATTGATCGACAACCAGCAATGGCGTGTTTTCACAGCAACAAATGTCAACAAAGCACTCCGTCTTAATATAGCGGAACGATATGATATCCGTGCTGAGCTAGGACACCGAATGGCAAGAGATGATTTTTATATCATGCTGCTGGTTTACCCACTACTTGCTTTAAATATTTGGCTTATCATTGGGAGAGGGCTAGGTGCATTAAAACGCGTCACCAATGAAGTTGCTCATCGAGCACCTAACTTCCTGGAGCCCGTCAATTTAAAATTCGTGCCAGTTGAAGTTAAACCTCTTGTTGAAGAGTTAAATCGCTTATTTCTTCGTCTCAGACAAGCAATTGATCGTGAAAAACGTTTTGCTGCTGATGCGGCACATGAGCTTCGCACACCACTTGCAGCATTAAAAACACAAGCTCAGCTCTTGACCAAGATAAGCGATCCTCAGCGACAACAAGAAATAGTTGAAAAAATTATTCAGAGCGTTGATCGCAATACCCATTTAATCCAGCAATTACTTACCTTGAGCCGTATCGTTCCTGAAGAAACCGACAAGATGCAAAATTTTTCAACGATTAATCTGCATAAATTGACGGTAGAAGAGATCAGTATGCTGGTACCCGCCGCTTTAGATAAAAATGTTGATTTTGAACTTGACTCGCCTGATGAAAATTTAACTATAGAAGGCAATGCAACGGCAATAAGCATCATGTTAAGAAATTTAATTGACAATGCTATTCGTTATATTTTACCTAACGGTTCAGTCAAAGTTAAACTGGAGAGCGCGTCAACTGAGGTTATTTTAACCATAATCGATAATGGTAGCGGCATTCCCGCTGAATTTCGCTCACGGGTTTTTGAACGGTTTTACCGGATATTAGGCACCAAACAACAAGGCAGCGGTCTTGGCCTCTCGATTGTAGAACAAATTGCACGCCTGCATCATGCCACCGTTAAGCTATGCGTTCCTGATAATGGACTCGGTTTGCAAGTCACTGTCACTTTTCCTAAGAAAGTAGAAGAGTAATCCCCCGCCCTAGGGTTTTGACAGGTACCATACCCCCTTTTTCCCTTTTCTAAAACAGTGAAATTCAAAGTAACTGATTAGGGTCTGTTGACAATTGGTTCTTTGAAGCGAAAAAAGAGAGAATCGAGGAAAAATTGGTTCTTGTTTGAGGCGAATAGCAAGCTATTTAACGAA
>JABEVJ010000126.1 GCA_013043985.1 Legionellales bacterium
CCGATAAATCTAGCTGTGAATCCATTCCTTTTTTCTTCTTTGCCCATTATTAATATGCGTGACACTATAGCACACTTGGCGAGGCCTGAGTAGTTACTCCTTTTTTTCTTGTAATTCATCAATTAATAATAAAGCATCGATACATTTTAAATCCTGTGCAATCAATTGGATAGAGGTGCATTGAAAAATATCACCTAATAAGGCTTTCCATATCTTTTAACAAAGATAAAATTCCTTTTTCTCAAAAAAAATCAAGGTGAGTGCCGCTTTTTACTGACAAAATCAAGTCTGGGGGGTATACTCGACACACATCATATATGGTCTGTGTCGCGTAATTGAAAATGACAGCAAATATGGAAAAACGCTCGTCATTGCGAGGAGTTTACGATGAAGCAATCCAGAGTAGCGATGAGTGTCAAGATTGTGATTTTACGCTTTTTCTACTGGATTGCTTCGTCGTGAACTCCTCGCAATGACGAGGGTTTTTCTATATTTATGGTTATTTTAATTTCGTGATAGCAACTATAAATTCAAGACACCAATCTGAAAACCATAAGGTAAAGAACTAATGAGTAATCTGATTCACCAGGCTGAGGGTATATTATTGGCACCAAGCGGTATTCAACTCAGCGATATTGAACGCGTATTCGGTCACCTGCAAGGGCGGGCACTGGATCATGCCGATTTATATTTTCAGACAAGTTATCATGAAGGTTGGACACTTGAAGATGGTATGGTGAAAGATGCGTCCTATCAAGTAGACAGAGGTGTTGGGGTACGTGCCGTAAGCGGTGAAAAAACGGGCTTTGCTTATTCAGATGACATTGTTTTACCTGCATTGGATGAAGCAGTTATGGCCGCACGCAGTATTGCTACACAAGGGCAGGGTGGCACGATTCCTATTAAACGTCTTGCAGCAACACGCAATTTATATCCTGCTATCAACCCGCTCCCCACCATGACCGAACAAGATAAGGTTGCTTTACTTCATCAAATAGACAAGGAAGCTCGTCGTCTCGATCCTCGTATTACACAAGTAACTGTCAGCTTGTCAGGTGTGCATGAAGTTATTCTGGTGATGGCGGCAGATGGGCATTTGGCTGCCGATGTGCGACCTCTGGTTCGTTTGAATGTTCAGGTTATTGCCGAACATAATGGCAAGCGCACGATAGGATATGCTGGTGGTGGTGGGCGAGGAGATTATTTGCAATTTATAAAAAATGAAACTGGCTTAGCGTATGCACGCGATGCTGTTCGGCAAGCTTTGCTTAATCTTGAAGCAATTGATGCACCAGCAGGGGAGTTTCCAGTTGTATTAGGTCCTGGTTGGCCGGGTGTTTTATTACATGAGGCGATTGGACACGGTTTAGAGGGTGATTTTAACCGCAAAGGAACTTCAGCTTTTTCGGGTCGGATTGGAGAACGTGTTGCCACAACATTATGTACAATTGTTGATGATGGAACCTTGCCAGGCCGAAGAGGTTCATTGAATATCGATGACGAAGGAACGCCAACGCAGTGTACCGTTTTGATTGAAAATGGCATCTTAAAAAATTATATGCAAGATACACTCAATGCACGATTAATGAAGACAAACTCAACAGGCAATGGCCGTCGTGAATCTTATGCTGATTTACCCATGCCCCGTATGACGAATACCTATATGTTGCCAGGTTCTCATCTACCAGAAGAAATTATTGCTTCAGTCTCTTATGGGCTCTATGCAGTTAATTTTGGTGGCGGTCAAGTCGATATCACTTCTGGCAAATTTGTTTTTTCAGCGAGTGAAGCGTATTTGATTGAAAACGGTAAAGTCACCCGACCAGTCAAAGGCGCAACATTGATCGGCAATGGCCCTGATGTTTTAACTCGAGTGAGTATGGTAGGCAATGATTTAAAACTTGACAGTGGGATTGGTATCTGTGGAAAAGAAGGACAAAGTGTTCCTGTTGGTGTGGGTCAACCTACATTAAAAGTAGATAAATTGACGATTGGTGGAACGGCTTGAAGTACAATGGGTATAGGCAGTTTAAACTGAGCAGGATAATCAACTTCCAAAAAATGCAGTCCGTTTGCTGGGGCGGTAATATCGGCACAACGACGATCGGTTGCTTCTATTACCTCTTTTATCCATGCGGGCTGCTGTTTTTCGTGACCCACGGCTAATAAAGCACCGACAATATTGCGTACCATATGATACAAAAAAGCATTTGCTTTAATATCGATAATCACTAAAGGTGATTTTTCAATAATATTGAGGTGTAACACGGTGCGGACTGGGGTTTTGGCCTGGCAGTCTTTTCCCCGAAAAGAACTAAAATCATGTTCTCCAAGCAAGTATTGTGATGCTTCGCGCATTGCCGTTAAATTAAGCTTTTTATGTTCCCATGTGACATTCTGCCGCAGAATACTAGAGCGGGTTGGGTGACAATACAATAGATAGGCGTAGCGTCTTGCCGTGGCTGAAAAACGGGCATGAAAATTGGTGTCAGCTAATTGAATCCAGTGTACAGTCACCGAGGGAGGAAGATAACGATTTGTACCCATGATCCAAGCTTGTTCAGAACGTTTGGCAAAGGTATCAAAGTGAATAACTTGTCCCAATGCGTGAACCCCTTTATCGGTTCGACCTGCACATACTACTTCAATAGGCTCATCAGCAACGCGGCTAATCGCCTTTTCAACAACAGCTTGAACTGAACTTATATGCTCTTGGCGTTGCCAGCCATGGTAATCAGTGCCATCATATTCGATACCCATGACATAACGGTTTTTTTGCTCAGCTACAGTTATTAGTTGCATATTCAGGTTTTTTGTTGTTCAATTTTTTTAGCTAACTCTTGAGCCGCCGTTTTTTGCTCTTCATTACCCTTTTCAATTACCTCTTTTAAAAGGGAGCTTGCTTCTTCTGTGTCACCCATATCAATATAAGTACTAGCCAAAGCTAGCTGGGTCTGCTGCATTTCGGAGCTAATAATCGTCTTAGGCTGCTCGTCAGGCTGGAGAGTTAATGTATCTTCTGATAGGACAGGTGATAGCTTATTTTCTTCTATCTCAGTTTCACTTTTAGTGGGAATATTGTCTGGTTGAATGGGCATTTTAGATAATGTTAAATACAAATTAGCTAAATCCCCATCAAATTCCATCAATCGACCGCTGCTTGCTGGTGGGCGTGCCTCTTCTATTTTCTTTGTATTCTCTATTGTTGTTGGGTTTACGGGGGTAAGCAAGGGATTTTCAGGCTCTGAACTTTCCGTTAAATCGATATTTTTCCATCCCTCAAATAATTTTGTTAGCTTTGATTGAAGCATGAGTGGTAATTCTGTCAGTTCGCCAAGTGACTGCAACTCGTTATCAAAGCTAGGTTTGTCTTTTTTGGCAAGATAAATTTCTAATAACTTGAGATGCAATCCCGGTTGATCAGGGTTATTTTTCAAACTCGAACGTAATAATGTTTCCGCTTTTTCATATCGGCCATAAGCGAGGTAAACATCGGCCTCATCAACAATATCAAGCATAGCTGTATTCGGTGGGGTTGTATCGGTAAGAACGAGGGTGCGAGAATCTGGGAGTGGTTGCCCGCTCCTAAGAGGAGTGGGCTTAATGACAGGTTGCGATAACCCGGAGCTGGGTTGGTCTATACTCCCCTCCTCGGGTGCTTTGGTTTTATTCAGGATTTTTTTCTTTACCAAACTGAATTGCTTTTTCAAGTCATTCACGTTATTCAATAGCCCGATTTCTTTGATTTTTTTCTTTGGAAGAATAAATCCAATAAACAGTGACGCTACTATTAGCAGTGGTATGAGTATCCAATACCAATTTGATTTTTTAGTGTTGCTAACTTGAGAGGGCGCAGTAGTTTGCAGGCTGGTTGGAGCTGTTAAGTGTCCTCCTTGTTCTTGCGAAATATTTTGTTGCAAAGTAGCAATGGTGCGATCTTTTTCTTCTAACTGTTTTTGTAAAGCACCAAGTTGTGCACGAAGATCGCTAATTTCCATTTGTAACGATTGATTGGCACCAACGGCTGCTTGCATGGCTGCATTTGAAATAGCCACCTCATTTTCCAGACTTTCGAGTTTCGTATTCGATCGGTTAGGATTAAGGGCAATTTGGTTGCCAAGTGCGTTAGGCTGGGTCGTTGCTGCATTTCCACTTTCCAAATTCTGATTTGGTGGATATGCCTCTAGTGATGAGGGTGCTGAAAGAGAAGGCACTGACAGCGGTTGTATTGGCTGTTGTGTTTGTGGTAATACGAGCTGTTGTTTGAGGGGTGAGATTTGGCGAGGTTGTTGGGTTGGTAATACGGTTGTCTGAGTGTGGTTCTGCCATGCTGCATTTTGCGCAATAATGAGTTGCTGCGCTTTGCTATCAGAGATTGCCGTTGCTTGGGCTGTGCTGGGGAGGGTGAGTATATATCCGGCTTTAAGGCCATTAATATTATTTTGTACGAAAGCATTTGGATTAAGCTTTAAAATAGCAATCATCTGTTGATTAATAGTGGCATTGGTATTTGGCAGGAGACGTTGGGCGATAGCCCACAAATTATCCTGCATGGTTGTGGGTCCATAAGTCAAAATACGGGTTGAAACAGGTTTACGAGGGAGTACCTTCTGCTCCGGCTGTGATTGATTTGAAGCAGAATTGTAGTCGATTGGATCGAGGAAAACGGTATATTCACGCAAAACCTTGCCATTTGGCCAAGTTAATTTCAATAAAAAAGTGAGAACAGGTTTATCAATCGGTTGTGCAGATGTAATTAGAATGTAAAATTGTTGCTGCTTATTTTGTTCGACAGTAAAAGCCAGATTTGACAAAACAAAATTTCTTTTAAGCCCAACTGCCTCAAATTCTGTTTCAGATGCCAGAGAAGCAGATACGGCACCAACAGGCAAATTTCCCAGGTCAGTAATAGGCACTGTTGCGTCAAGCTGTTGATTTAAATAGGATTTTACCTGGACATCACCCAAACCAGCGGCAAGTGACAGTAGTGGTAGTAAAATCAATAATAAACCAATAGAAATTCCGAATTTCATAGGGCGTTGTTATCCTTTCTTGTTCCCATATATAATAACCGAAACTAAAACTGATTGCACTGTTTCGGAGTTTCTATGCTTAACATGATCGCCTTGCTTAAAGAACTGGTTGCTTGCCAATCATTGACTCCTTATGATGCTGGTTGCCAGGAAGTGCTCATCAGGCATCTCAAGCACTGGGATTTTCGGGTGACTCAACTGCCTTTTAATGACGCTGAAAATTTTTGGGCAACACCGCATACTAATCCCAATCCACGATTTGTTTTTGCAGGTCATACCGACGTAGTACCTGTTGGTAATCTTGTTGAATGGCAGTTTGATCCTTTTCAGGCTACTGAGCATCAGGGCTTGGTTTATGGTCGGGGTGTTGCTGATATGAAAGGTGCGTTGGCTGCTATGATGGCCGCCTTTGAGCAGTTTGCACATGATTTTCCAGTACAGTCAACAGAGGTTGGCTTTTTAATCACCAGCGCAGAAGAGGGGCCGTCTCAATGGGGCACGCCTATTGTACTGGACTATTTACAAGAAAAAAGAACCCAATTTGATTGGTGTGTTGTTGGTGAGCCTAGCTGTGAAACACAATTGGGTGATGTAATAAAAAATGGTCGGCGTGGTTCTCTCACAGGACGGCTCATTGTTGAAGGGAAACAAGGGCATATTGCTTACCCGCATTTGGCTCTTAATCCTATCCATGCATCCGCTCCTTTTTTGCAATCCTTTCTGAGTTGCAAATGGGATGTGGGCAATGCAGATTTTCAACCAACACAACTTCAGATTTCTAATATTCATGCAGGTACAGGAGCCGGAAATGTTATCCCTGGACAATTAGAACTGTTGTTCAATTTTCGATACTCACCGGAAGTGAATGCTGCAGAATTAATGCAAAAAACAGAAGATGAGCTAAAAAAACATAACTTATCCTATCAAATTGAATGGACGCACTTTGGCGAACCTTTTTTAACTAAACCTGAGAAACTTACGCAGTCTCTTTGTTTTGCTATTGAAGAAATTGCTGGAATAAAGCCTCAATTATCAACCTCAGGAGGGACTTCAGATGCAAGATATATTGCAAAGACAGGAGCTCAGGTTGTTGAGTTTGGTTTGTGCAATCAAAATATTCACCAAGTTAATGAGAGTATTGCGTTGAAGGATATTAATCAATTGAAAAATATATACTATCGACTCTTAGTCAAATTACTTGTTTGTTAAAGTTATACTCGACACACATGGGTTTTCGGATTACCTAGCGGAAAATGCCTGCGTTATAAAATCCGAAAAACCATGTATCTTGAATATATTTTGTACCCATTTCTAAGTACTAGCAAATTATGCTATTATTATTTAATGAAAAGCACAAAATTAACAAAAACATTTACCCAAACCATGCTCCTCTTGAAAGAGTTTTGGAAGCATCCTCAAAAAGTAGGGGCGATTTGTCCAAGCTCACCACGTCTTGCGAGAGTTATGGCAAGACAGATTGACAAAACGAGAGATGGCTGGATTATTGAAATTGGGGCGGGTACAGGCGCTGTAACAGAAGCGCTTTTGGATGAGGGAGTTTCTCCTTCTCAGCTTATTGTTGTCGAACAATCTGAAAGTTTGGTTGATTACTTGCGCGATCGATTTTCAACGTTGCAAGTGATACAGGGAGATGCCGCCAACTTGAGGCAATTGATCCCAGTAGACTCTCAGAAAATTAATGCCATCGTTTCCAGTTTGCCTATGCTTTCTTTACCTCCAGAGCAAGTGTCGAGCATTTTGAAAGAATTTTATGCATTATTACCCGCAGATGGGAAACTGATACAGTATACCTACGATGTCCTTTCCCCTAAAGCCAAGCCTCTGGAGGGGTTTATTTTGGTAAAAACCTATTCTATCTGGCTAAATGTGCCACCCGCAAAAGTACAGGTTTTTCGCAAAAAACTGACGTAGATAGTCGCTGTCGCGTAATTCAAGGGTATTATTTTAGTCAACCATGGCCAGCACCTGAGGCAACAGATTTTATAAAAAACGCTAATATTTCTTGGAATTTTGATAATTAGGCACCAAAAATAGCTGCCTGTAACTGGCGAATTTCATCGCGCAATTGTGCTGCTTGTTCAAACTCAAGGTTTTTCGCATGTTCTTGCATGTTTTTTTCAAGTTGCTGGATTTGCTTGGCCATGGCCTGAGGTGTCAATTTTTCATATTTTGCTGCTTTTTCAGCAACTTTCAGATACTTAACCGATGATGGATCGCTCTCGCTCGAGGCTCCTTCCATCACATTATGTATCGCTCTTTCAATACTGCGAGGAGTAATTCCCCATTGCTTGTTATGCGCAATCTGTTTTTCTCTACGACGCTCGGTTTCTTCAATTGCACGCTGCATTGAACCTGTCATTTTGTCAGCATATAAGATCGCGCGGCCATTCAAATGCCTTGCTGCTCGTCCAATGGTTTGAATCAAGGCGCGATCAGAACGTAAAAAACCCTCTTTATCAGCGTCCAGAATCGCTACTAACGACACTTCAGGCATATCCAAACCTTCTCGCAAGAGGTTAATGCCAACCAGCACATCAAAAACACCCAGCCGCAAATCGCGAATAATTTCTACTCGTTCTACTGTATCAATATCAGAGTGCATATAACGGACTCTGACACCATGCTCACGCAAGTATTCTGTTAAATCTTCTGACATTCGCTTGGTTAAAGTGGTAATTAAAACGCGTTCTTTAATCGCTGAACGAAGTCGGATTTCAGAGAGAACATCATCGACTTGAGAGGATACTGGCCTCACTTCAATCATGGGATCAACCAAGCCTGTTGGGCGCACCACTTGTTCTGCAATATTACCAGAAATATTTTTTTCATAGTCACTGGGTGTGGCGGATACATAAATTGTTTGTGGTGAGCGTGCAGCAAACTCATCAAATTGCAAAGGACGGTTATCCAAGGCAGAGGGTAAACGAAAACCATATTCGACAAGGGTTTCTTTCCGTGAACGATCACCTCGGTACATGGCGCGTAATTGTGGCAACATAACATGCGACTCATCAATTATAAGCAGTCCATCAGGCGGTAAATAATCAAATAGCGTAGGGGGAGCCTCACCTGCTTCTCTGCCTGATAAATAGCGGGAGTAATTTTCAATTCCACTGCAGTAACCCAACTCAACCATCATTTCAATATCGTATAAAGTGCGTTGCTCAAGGCGCTGTGCCTCAACCAGTTTATCGTGTTCGCGCAGATCTTTTAGGCGCTCTTTTAGTTCCTCTTTAACAAAGTCAATAATATGCAAAATGCGTTCACGAGGTGTGACATAGTGTGTTTTAGGGAAAATAGTGACGCGGGGTACCTGTCTTAATATGGCGCCCGTTAAAGGATCAAAATAGGAAATAGCCTCAACATCGTCATCAAACAGTTCAATTCGAACCGCATCCTTATCAGATTCTGCAGGATAAATGTCAATTATTTCTCCACGAACTCGATAGGTAGCTCGAGAAAAGTCAATGTCATTACGTTTATATTGCAACTCTGCCAAACGATGCAGGATATCTTTTCTGGAGACCCTGTCACCACGGGTGATATGTAACACCATACTTAAATAAGCACTAGGATCGCCTAAGCCATAAATCGATGAAACGGTTGCAACGACAATGGTATCACGACGTTCAAGCAGTGCTTTGGTGGCAGATAAACGCATTTGTTCAATGTGTTCATTAATGGCAGCATCTTTTTCTATGTAAGTATCGGAAGAGGGTACATAAGCCTCTGGTTGATAATAATCATAGTATGAAACAAAATATTCAACGGCATTTTCAGGAAAAAAAGACTTCATCTCGCCATATAATTGAGCGGCAAGAGTTTTATTGGGTGCCAGAATCATAATGGGACGCTGACAGTATTCAATCACATGTGCAATCGTAAATGTCTTGCCTGAACCTGTTACACCAAGCAGAGTTTGATGTGCCAAGCCTGCCTGGATACCCTCACAGAGAGATTTAATGGCAGTAGGTTGGTCGCCAGCAGGTTTGAAGGGGGAATGTATGGTAAAGGGCTTAGTCATAAAATTTAATTCCGAGGAGTATAGTAATTATCCTCCTAATCCCATGGGCATTTTACCTTTAAATTGCTTCATGATATTCATGAGGCCGCCGCCTTTGGTAAATTTTTTCATCATCTTCTGCATTTGATCAAATTCTTTAAGCAATCGGTTAACTTCTTGAATTGAGGTACCCGAGCCCATTGCAATACGACGTTTCTGCGAATTTTTAATCAAATCAGGATGCCGGCGTTCGCGCATGGTCATTGAGCGAATAATGGCTATTTTTTTCACGAACATTGAGTCATTAATGGTATTTTTTAATTTTCCTGGCATGTCGGTCATACCTGGAAGTTTATCTAGTAATTTAGAGATGCCGCCCATATTTTCCATCTGCAGCATTTGATCAAGAAAATCTTGCAGATTAAAGCCTTTTCCTTTCTTTAATTTATTGGCCAGCTTTTCTGCTTTGTCTCGATCAACATGTTTTTCGGCAGCTTCAACGAGAGAGAGGATATCGCCCATATCAAGGATGCGGGAAGCAATGCGATCAGGGTAGAAAGGAGAAAGTGCCTGTGTTTTCTCTCCAATCCCGATAAATTTAATTGGTTTGCCTGTGATTGCACGAATCGAAAGAGCAGCACCACCGCGTGCATCGCCATCTGTTTTGGTTAAAATAACACCAGTCAGGGGGAGGGTATTGTTAAACACTTTTGCTGTGTTGGCAGCATCCTGTCCGGTCATGCTATCAACTACAAAAAAGGTTTCAATCGGTTGGGTTGCGGCATGTATTTGTTTTATTTCCGCCATCATTTCTTCATCGATATGCAGACGTCCAGCCGTATCAATAATCACAACATCGATGAATTGCAGTTTGGCAGCTTTAATAGCTTCTCTTGCAATATCAACAGGTTGTTGTTTTGCGTGGCTGGGAAAGAAATGCACATCAACTTCTTTAGCAAGAATCTGTAATTGATCGATAGCAGCAGGACGGTAAATATCCGTACTGACCACCATCACAGACTTTTTCATCGATTCTTTGAGCCAGCGAGCTAATTTGGCGGTACTGGTTGTTTTACCTGAGCCTTGTAAACCAGCCATGAGAATAATAGCAGGAGGGGTGGTATTGAGGTTGATCTCCTGATTGACATCGCTCATACTGTCGCATAATTCATCATGAAAGATTTTAATGAGCGCCTGCCCTGGTGTGAGGCTTTGCATCACTTCCTGACCAATAGCACGTACTTTAACTTTCTCAATAAACTCGCGTGCGACAGGCAATGCGACATCCGCTTCTAACAGGGCTGCCCGAACTTCACGCAGTGTTTCCTGTATATTGTCGGGGGTCAGTCGACCTTGACCACGGAGATTACGGATGGTTTTATTTAAGCGTTCAGCAAGTGTTTGAAACATGGATTTACCTTTGTAATGCAAGAGGAGTATATTATACTCCCCTAGCTTGAAATTGTCAGCTTATTCTGGGAGCACAACCTTGGCAAAACTTTATTTTTACTACTCAGCAATGAATGCAGGTAAGAGTACCGTGTTATTACAGTCCTCTTATAATTATAGAGAAAGAGGCATGGATACCTTGTTATTTACACCTATTCTCGATGATCGTGCAAAGCCAGGCATTATTGCTTCGCGCATCGGTTTATCCGCGGAAGCTGTGGCATTTGATGTTAAAACTGATCTTTTTGCTTATGTTGCTTCAGTTGCGACAGAGAATCCAAAATTAAAATGTGTACTGATTGATGAAGCTCAATTTTTAACGAAAAAACAGGTTACTCAACTGAGTGATATTAGCATTCAATTGAATATTCCAGTTTTAGCCTATGGATTACGTACTGATTTTAGGGGTGAGCCTTTTGAAGGAAGTGTATATCTTCTGGCTTGGGCGGAGGAGGTCACTGAAATTAAGACAATCTGTCACTGTGGGCGCAAAGCAACCATGAATTTACGAATTGATGATGCAGGAAAAGTCATCAAGGACGGTGCTCAAGTTGAGATTGGTGGAAATGAACGGTATGTTTCTGTTTGTCGTCGCCATCATAATGAGGCGTTTCGTTCATCATGAAACAAGGAAAGTAAGCTTTTCCTAAGCTTATTTTCAATTTAATTTGTTTGCTCATTTGCTGTTTTTGCGATAAAACAAAATACAATTTAGCTCTATTTTTAAACAACCAATCCTAACTGCCCCCGTAATATTGAGCGCAGCAGAATCTGGGCTACCTTTATGCAAAGAAATCAAAACCCGCTTCTTCTGAAATATCATCCAGCTTTTTTTCTAAATCTTTCTGATAAGAATTATAAGGTGCAGAAGAATAAAAGGAAAATCCTTCAAGATATCCATGATTTTTTTCTTGCGGTTGATTCAATTGCGACTTATCTCTCTTAGAGAATAATCTTGGCCATGCGTCAAAGAAACAAGGATTACTTGCTGTAGAGGTATTATTTAGCTCCGCTTGGATACTGGAAAATAAGGGCGATAGAACAGACTGTATTTCAGGCTCGGTTTTAGAGTTATCATTCTCTTCATTTGAGTTGAAGTTCATCAGGATATTGTCCGACAAATCAGTCAAGCTACTGATTTCTTCAAGCCTCGGCTTACAGTGTACTTCAGTCGGGCTACTGATTTTTATTAATTCTGGCTCGCACTGCAGTTCATCTGGGTCATCTGTTTTTTCAATATCCGAAACGGGCTTTATTTCATTTTGTTTGCTGTCAGCCAAGTTGTTATTTTTATAAGAAATTGGCGTTTTTTGCTTCTTTTTTTGAATAGTTATTTTTATATTATTCGTATTTTTTC
>JABEVJ010000127.1 GCA_013043985.1 Legionellales bacterium
AAACCAGCAAGTTATTCATATTGTGCAGTTTTAATCGTTTCATAGGGCGGAAAAGAGCAAGTCAAAAACCCTAAATATGAAACGCTTCGGGTATATATACCCAAGATACTTCAAAATGCTAATTTCTGACTTGTTCTTTTACGCCAGAGTAATATTATAAAAACTTCGCAATATGAGTAACTATTGCTCGTTTTTATAATATTACCTGACATAAAATAACGGCGTCATAAACTTAGCATTTTGAAGTATCTTGGGTATATTGCATCAATCGAGTTAACTAAATATTAATTCACGGAATCTCTATCGCAGTGAGTATAATGGCAAGTTGTGCTCCAGATATAAAAGTTATTTCGTACCCGTTTATTAAATAAAGCGATTCGGCGCATCCCCTCTTGCAAAAGGCTTTTTTATCTTGTATAAGTATTAATGGAGTCCGTGAGATGGTCTTTTATCGGCCTTGAAGGGGTTCCCAGGCAGATTCAGCAACCAGCAATCTCGATTATCGAGAGACTAATAAATAAGGATATTTATGCAAAACACAATATCATGCATGACAACCTATGTTTGCTCAATGCGAAGAGCTGTTAAGTTCCTAACCATTATTTTTTTGTTTAGTTTGTTAGCAGGTTGCTCAACGTACCAAATAACTAAAAAGCAGAGTATTTCGCTCTATCAAAATACACCCATTGCGATCTTGAGCTTTAATAATAATACTCAAACGCCCGATGCTAATGCAGCAGCTTCAGCAATGTGTGCAAATTTACTGCGTGCTAAAGGCTTCACTAATTTAATTATTTATCAACCGCCAACTCCTTCACAAATGACGATTCCAGGTTTGGAAACGCAGCCTTCATTGTCCAGACAATTAGAATTTGCAAGATCACGCGGTGCAGCATATGCACTTTATGGTAGTGTCAATGAGTGGAACTACAAGGTTGGACTGGATAGTGAGCCTGTTGCTGGAGCAAGTTTGGAGTTGATTGACTTAAGTCAAAACCGTGTCGTGTGGTCGTCTGTTGGTTCGATGAATGGCTCCTCACGTGCAGGACTTTCAGTTGCTGGGCAGAACCTGCTAGGCATGATGTTGCAAACAGTCACAGCAGCTAAAAAATGATTCGTGATATTCGATATAGTCAGAAAGTATCATGGATTAAGAGCTTAGGGGATATTTCTGTATTCTTAATCTTGATTGCGGCGTTTTGGATCATTATGATGCCCAAAGCGCCGACTTTTTTGATTAAGAATACCTTTCCTTGGCTTGAAATTTTTGTTCTTGCGATTACGTTGCGTTACGGACTGGCTTCTGGTTTGATTTTTATTTTCGGTATTTTCGGCATCACGATGCTTTTTACGCATCATTACAATTTGCATGCTTTTCAAAATGGCTCATTATTTGTTGGATATTTGGTCAGTGTCATTCTGTGTGCGGAGTTTAAAACCTACTGGAGCAGAAAGGATAGCATTCTGGTCGAGCGTAATAACTATTTGAGCCGTCAATTTGAAAAATTGGTTTATCAATTTTCAATGTTACAATTGTCGCATGATAGGCTTGAGCAATCCTTAATTAGTAAACCAGTTTCACTCAGACAAGCATTGCAGGAGCTTAGCCAACTACTCTCTCAAAAAGAAGGGGGGGAGTTAACGTCCTCTATTGCAAGCCGTTATTTACAATTGTTAGCTTACTATTGTAACATGGAGCGTGCTGGCTTATATTTATTACAGCATGGTCAGCTTGCAGAAACGCCTATTGCGAGTTTTGGACTTGAAGATGTTAATTTGCAAAAAAGTCCTTTAATTGATGCTTGTCTGGAAAATGAAAATACGGTGTATTTTTCGGTGACTTCACTTAAATTTGATCAGTATGGTGCTTATATTGCTGCGGTACCCTTTAAAAACAGTGAAGGCCATTTAATGGGGGTTTTACTGATACAGGAAATGCCTTTTTTAAGTTTTTCAGATGAGACGCTTGAACAGTTAAGTTTATTATTGAGCTATGTCGCCGACTCTTATAGCGATGTTCATGAATCACATGCCATCATTGAACGTTATCCCTTTTGTCCTTCTTCCTTTGCTTTTGAACTGATCCAGCTTATATATTGCGCAAAAAAATTTGATATTGAATCAACTTTATTTGTTTTCCACATACAGTCAAAGAAATACTCTTCTGTTATATTAAATGAAATTCAACAACAAAAACGTGGTTTGGATCTGATGTTTTCACACGAAAAAAATGACGTTATAATTTGTTGCGTGCTTTTGCCTCTTACCTCAATTAATTTGTCTAATCTTTATCTTGATCGAATTAGAAACCTTTTATCAGAGCGACATAATATTCGTTTTCATGAAGATGATAACTACATTACCTATAACCAGATTGGTTTATTAAAAGTGCAAGATGGTTTGACGTTATTAGGAGAAATATTTGGTGAATTGGTTGAAGAAAATTTATCAGTTGATTTACCCTCCCTTAGCTGAAAAATATCCAATTAAATTAATTGATTATTTTGGCAATTGGGAAAAAATTATACATGATAATGAACCTCACTTTGGCGTTGCGGGTCAGCGTGTTGTGTTGCGATCGAAAAATGTTCTACTTCATCGCCGAATTGAAGCACTTGCGTCTGCTGCAAGCATGAATTATGCCTCCAAAAATGAAATATTGCGCGGTTTATTACCAGAAACAACAGATGAAATTCGTTTACTTGCTTTCCAATTACTTGAAACGCAGGAAAAAGCGATTAGTAAAAAAATAAATTGGGTCAATAAACTTGTAAAACATGCTAAAACCAATTCCGAATTACATAACGGGTATAAAATTATAGCTCAGCTTTATTATGAGCTGGTCTACCAAAATTTAGTTCAACCTGAATTAAGAGACTCGATTTTGGCAACAGCCTTTGAATACGTGCAAAAAGCCCTAAAAACGGATATAAAAGATCCAATAGCTTGGGCCCTACAAGGAAAAATACAATTAAAACAGCAAGACTATGAAGGGGCTGAAAGTTCTTTATTGCACGCAATGGAGCTGTGTGCACAACCGAGAGAGACTGTTCCTTACATCGCGGAAATGCATTTTAAAAAAAGGGAGTTTTTAGTGATTCCAAAATTTTTTGAAGAGCACCCTTCATTGAGTGATCTTCCCAGAGTTGGCACTGTGGCTCGTTTTTGGTCTGAAGATAAGCACATAATATGACAAAAGTTACGCTGCCTAAATCAAATGATATTGATATTCTGCTGATGCTAGAAGGCACTTATCCGCTCGTTGCTGGCGGGGTTTCTACGTGGATATACAATCTGATCACTTATTTACCTCACTATCGTTTTGGTGCCATTTTTATAGGAGGTCGTGAAGAAGATTACCATGGCTTGCAATATCCATTACCCTCCAATTTAGTGCATCTGGAAATTCATTATTTATTTCCTAAATTTGAAGAGCCTGTCCATCATTTTATTCAGCATGAAATGAAAGATATTCATTGTCCATTTAAAGATACGGATGTTATGGATGGTTTAACTGATCTTAGCAAAATAGAAGCCTTACTCCTCGATAAGTCTTCTATTTTGCAAAATGATTTTTGGTATTCTGAACGTAGTTGGGATTATCTTGTTAAAAATTATATTGATAAATGCGGAAATATTAGTTTTATCGATTATTTTTGGACAATGCGAAATATTCATGCCCCTCTATGGCGGTTGTTTGAGATCATGAGAACCGCACCTAAAGCAAAACTCATTCATAGTGCCTCAACGGGATATGCTGGCCTACTGGCTGCCTTATTGAGTACCTTGTCGGGGAAAAAATTCATTCTGACTGAGCATGGTATTTATACAAAAGAGCGTCGTCTTGATTTATTGCAAAAAAACTGGATTAAGCAATCTATCATTCAGGAGCTGCACCTGGATTATATCAATGAAAAATGGATTAATTTGTTTGAAATGCTCTCGCGAATTTGTTACAGACAAGCAGATCCTGTGATCAGTTTGTTCAAGGCTTATCAGGAAAGACAAATTGAGGATGGCGCCTCTCCCAAAAAAACACGAATTATTCCCAATGGTGTTAATATCAAAAAAATAGAATCGTACAGGCAAGAACGGCCAGCATCTTCAAAAAATATTGTTGCTCTTATTGGACGTGTGGTTAAAATCAAAGACATAAAAACCTTCATACGTGCTATAGCTATTGCTAAACAACAACTTCCAGCCTTAGAGGGGTGGATTATTGGGCCGGAACGGGAAGATCCTGCTTATGCGCGAGAATGCCGAGAGTTGGTTGAACTGTTACACCTGTCTAAAGTTGTTTTTTTTAAGGGTACGAAAAATCTGGAAGATGTTCTTAACCCAATTGATATAATTGTGCTATCTTCAATCAGTGAAGGACAACCTTTAGTTGTGTTAGAGGGTTTTGCAGCGGGCATTCCTTGTATTGTGACTGATGTAGGCGGATGTCATGAATTAATTTATGGAAAAGATGAGGAAGACATAAAATTAGGTAAAGCAGGTGAGGTAGTCAGTATTTCTGATCCCAGTGCTTTAGCAAAGGCTATTGTTCGTTTACTGCAAAATCCAAAAGAGTATCAGGCTGTAGTCAAAGTAGGAAAACAGCGGGTTCAAAAATACTATGATCTAAAAAGAATTATTGCCGAATATAATCAAATTTATCAGGAGCACATATAGTAAATCATGGCAGGTATAGGTTTTGAGTTAGAAAAAATATTACAAAGAGAAAGCTACACCAGTATGCTACATGCCTATTCGTATGCGATTATCGTGAGCACTGGTCCCTGGTTATTTTCTATCATTGCTATTTTGCTTGTCGTATTGTTAGCAAAAATATCCAAAACCAATGCAGAAGTCATTATACAATTTAAGACACTGGTTGTTTATATGATTTCAGCAAGTTTGATTATCAGCTCAATATTTCAATATACTTTTTCGCGCTTTATTGCGGATTCAATGTATGACAAAAAAACGGAGCAAATAAAGCCAAATTTTTATGGAGCTTGTCTCACACTCACGATTTTCTCATTGCTTCTCAGCATCTGTTTAATCATCATTTTTTTACCTGATGTTGATATTGTCACCAGGGGGCTAACACTGGCAACGTTGGTGACTTTATCGCTAGTTTGGTTATGTACAATTTCCTTATCTGGCGCAAAAGTTTATAAGCAAATTACCATCAGTTTTTTTCTTGGGTATTCGATAATTTGCGTTGGTGCTTATTTCCTGCGTCAACATGGTTTAAACCAATTGATGGCTTGTTTTTTGGTTGGGCAAGTTGTATTGCTTTTACTCCTAATTTTAACGATGCGATATCACTATCCCTCAAAGCTGTGGTTAGGGTTTGCTTTTTTAAGAGGCACGAAAGCGATGCCGTGGTTGATTGCATCAGGGGTGTTTTATAATCTAGGACTTTGGATTGATAAATACTTATTTTGGTTTCATAGCCAGACCAGTACCCCTGTCATTGGGTTATTAAATCTGTCCTATATTTATGATACGCCCATTTTTATTTCCACGCTGACCAGTATTTTCAGTATTGCCTTCTTTTTCCTTTTTATAGAAACGTCCTTCGTCAAATCGTATAAAAATTTGTTTGATCAAATTTGTTATGGAGGAACCCTCGCAAAAATTCGTGGAATTCATAATGAACTAATTCAAAGAACACGCGATCTGCTTTTGGGCGTGATTAAAATTCAAGTTATCATTTCCACATTATGCTTTTTCCTAGGATCCATATTTTTAAAATTACTGCATATTGACCCGTTTTATATTTACATTTTAAACATTTTAGTTTTAGCATTAGGGTTAAGTGTCATGTATTGGGTACTTTTGGAGGTGTTGTTTTATCTGAATAAGTATAGATACTGCACTTTTATCTGTGCCTTATTTTTCTTTAGTAACTTAATATTTACTAACATATCGATAAAATTGGGTGTATTCTTTTATGGTTATGGTATTGCTCTCAGCTTGCTTGTGACGACAATTGCGGCTTTTCTATTAATAAACCGGGCATATAAAAAATTGGAATATGCTGTGTTTGCTTTCTCTACGGATGGCTAATGAAAAAACACGTAAACTACCTCTTTTGGGGCTGGCAAATTCTGTTACTGATTTTGTTTAGTCCAATGCTTTATGCGCAAACACCAGTGCCTCTGAAAAGCATTGCCTTTTATTATGGTGATAATCCCCCGCTGGATGAGTTACACACTTTTGATGTTGCGGTTGTGAATGATGCACCAAATATTGAGCCTGAACTATATAATACTGATAGCAGTCAACTTTTTGCATATGTGAGTATTGGCGAGGTCTATCCTAATCAAGTTCAAAATCATGCTATTCCAGCGCAATGGATACTTGGCACAAATAAAGTCTGGCAAACTGATGTGGTCGATTTGGCTAATCCCGATTTTCAACATTGGCTGTTGACAAAGCAAATTGCGCCACTTTGGAAAAAGGGGTATCGAGGCTTCTTTTTTGATACGCTGGATTCCTACTATGCTGCGACGCAGGATCCAGTCAAAATAAAAGCGGAGCAAGCTGGATTAGTGAATATTATACAAGAAATCAAAAAACAATATCCTGCAGCAAAAATTATTACCAATCGCGGATTTGAGGTTATACCACAGGTCAAAAATGATATTTATGCCGTTGCTGCTGAGTCATTATATCAACAATGGGATCAAGGCTCAAAGAGTTATAAGCCAGTTTTACCCAATGACAGAGCTTGGTTACTCAAACAATTTAATCAAGTAAAAGCACTCGGTTTACCCTGCATCGCGATTGATTATGTTCCGGCAAGGGATGCCGCACAAGCACAAGCAGTTGCATCACAGATAGAAAACCAAGGAATAATCCCCTGGGTTGGTAACAAGGATTTGGATAATCTTGGCGTTAGTACAGTCAAGGTGATACCGCGTAAAATCTTTATGGTGTATTCGCCTGTTGCAGATAAGCAGCATTTTTTTACACCAGAAGTGTTGACAATTGCCTCTTTTCCGTTGGAATATCTTGGTTATGTACCCGAATTACATAGCACAGCCGATCCTCTTCCTGACTATCCTTTAGAAGGGCGTTATGCTGGTATTATTGTTTGGGCATATTCAAATGATCCCAAGCTATTAACCCAAATGAATACATGGTTGTTGAAGCAGCGAAAACTGGGAATTCCAATTTTATTTATGGCATCAATAGCCTTTTTAACGGATGTTCCGGCGTACAATGATAATGTGACTCGCTCAGTCTGGAATCTTCATATGGTTTCAACGGGTATTACCGCTAAAAATCCTATTTTGAGTGTTGCAAAAAAAGCACCAGAAATTGGTTATGAGGTTCAGCCTTTCCCACAAAACTTTGAGTTTATCCCATTAGAATCAACTAATAGTCAAGTTTTACTGCAAATAAATGATCAGAATGGGCGGAAAGAAGATGCTATTGCAGTTACTCCCTGGGGTGGCTATGCATTGGATCCTTTTGTGACAGTTGGTATGCCTAATGGTCTCAACCGCTGGATTATTAATCCATTTGATTTTTTCGTTAAAACCTTACGTTTAAAGCCGCTGCCCGCGCCTGACACCACAACTGAAAATGGGCGCCGCTTAATGATGGTGCATGTCGATGGCGATGGTTTTCCCAGTGAAACAGAGTGGAAGCAGGGGAGTTATGCTGGTTTAGAGATGAATAATCAAATTTTCAAACGGTATCATATTCCCACCTCTGTCTCTGTCATCGAAGGTGAAATTGGTCCTGATGGTATGTTTCCGGCGCAATCTCCAGAGATGGAAAAAACGGCTCGAATTATTTTTGCGCAGCCTTGGATTGAAATTGCAACGCATACCTTTTCTCATCCATTTAACTGGCAACTGATGTATCATGAAAAAGTCAATGGAATATATAATTTGCCTATTCCAAATTATCATTACAGTATCGAGCGTGAGGTGATTGGTTCTGCGGACTATATCAATAAAAATCTGGCACCAAAAGGAAAACGTTGCAAGATGATTTTTTGGTCTGGTCAAACCAATATCGATGCAAATATTTTAAAGTTAAGTTATGAAGCTCATTTGAATAATCTCAATGACGGTGCCGAAGTCGTTTCACCTCAATTCTATACCCTGACATCAGTCGATGCGCTTGGGGTGAATTATGGCGGATATTTTCAGGTCTACTCCTCCAATGGTAATGAGGATCTTTATACTAATTTATGGCATGGCCCATTTTGGGGATTTGTCGAAGTGATTAAAGCCTTTCAATTGACCAATTCCCCTTATCGTTATAAACCTATTGATATTTATTTTCACTTTTATGCAGCGACGAAAATTGCCTCGCTAAAATCACTCAATACTATTTTTAACTGGGCTTTGTCTCAGAAGGTATTCAACATCTTTGAGTCGGAATATAGTGAGAAAGTATTGGATTTTAATCGAACCAGTTTAGCTCCACTACCCGGGAATCAGGGATATCTTATTAAGAATAAAGGGATGTTGCGAGAATTGCGGTTACCTCAATCACAAGGCTACCCGGATTTAGCTAAGAGTGAAAATGTGATAGGGTATTATCCATATGGTAAGGATTACTATATTCATTTAGGTGACAAAACTGTCTCAAGTTTGATCTTGACAGCGCAAAAACCTCAGGAAATTTATCTTTATGAGGCAAATGCAAGAATAATGCAGTTCCAAAGAGAGGCAAAAGGGGTTAAACTGGGTTTTTCAGGTTATATGCCACTAGAGTTTACACTGGCAAATATGAAAGCGTGTAATCTTTTTGAAGGAGCAACGATGATTGCGCCAATACAATCGGCGCAAAATGATCAAGCAGGATTAAAGTCGTATAAATTGACGGAAACAAAAAGCGATGGCATGGAAATACGATGTTGAAGACATTATCCCTCCTAAATTAATAACATTTTCACCTGTGAAAATGGTTATTTTGTTCACTCTGCTTTTGGCACTGGTGATGTTTTTGTTATATCCAAAAGCACAGGTGCTTAAAAAAATGGCTAATTCCTCCGAGGTTAGTCCTATTTCTGTTATTTATCTGAACGGTTTAATTCAAAGAGAACCGGATAATTTTTATTATCGCTTTTTACTTGTTAGTCAGGATATTGCATTGGGATATTGGCGGGATGCAGCTAGTCAACTTTATTTTCTCGAAAAAAATACCGATAAAGCAAACTCTAATTTTCAAACACATATTTTGTGGCTAAATTTCGAGCTTAATCTTAATCTGGCCTATCAGAAAAAAGTTGGCACTTTAGATCGAGTGGAGGCTGAAAATAAAGCCTATACGTATTTGACCCAGTTGATCCCTATCGAAATGAGTCAACCATCCTTGGATACGCTTGCCACAGCTGCTTTAGGACTGAATCATCCTGAATCAGCGATATTGATCTACCAAAAAATATTAAATCTTTACCCTATTCAATCAAAGTCAATGCTGGTACAAATAGCCCATACAGCATTAATGTCCGGCTCATACCAATTGAGTGGTGATCTGTATTTTAAAGTGGCGCACATGGCCAAAACGCTTCCAGAAACGCGCAAATATATTTTACTCGGTCTACAGGCCTATCAAGCAGATCAACTTTATACAGTAGGATTTAACCAACTCGCAGCCTTCCAAAACCCATATCTTATCGATAGTCATATGGCCATGGTTTTAACGAAATTTGCCTTGGCGGCCAATAGACCTGATATGGCTGAGAAATATGTTAAGCAAGTATTAGCTTCTCAAGGAGAGAATGAACAAAGTTCCACATCCTCAACCAAGCAGGGCAAGTTAAGCCCCATAAATAATCAGGGTGAAATATGAAAAAAAGATATTTTTTTCTTATTTTACTTTTAGCGGCATCGAATAAGCTTTATGCTGCGGCTCAAGTAACAGAGGCCTATGTGTCGTTTACACCAGTCACCGTTACCAAGTCTAAAGCTGCTGCAATTACGATTAACTTACCCTACAGTAAATCTACCTATTTACTTGCATTTACGACTTTCCTTGCCAATGGTGATATCCCTGGAGCGATTGCAGTTGCACAAAAAGCCACTAAAGCTGATCCTAATGATTTATTTTGGCATGAAAAATTAGCTCAGGTTGCTGTTTGGGATAATGATACTAGCCTGGCAATGCAGCAATTGGTCATTATCTTAAATGTTAAAAAAGATAAAGCGACATTAGATCAGTTGGTGCAATTAGGAGCGTATACGTCTCACTTCAAAGATGTCATTACGGCGGGAGAAGCCTATTTACCGAAATATCCAAAAGATGATATTTTGATAGCGGCAATGGTAGCTTCTTATAATGGTTTAGCGGAGCCAGATAAGGTAATCGATTTGATTCAAAAAGTAATCAAGTATAATCCTAAAAAGGTTTATTTTAATGACCTTATCGCGGTTTATTCGACATTACAAGATAATACGGCTGTTCAAAAGACCGCGATGTTGCAAAAAAAACTTGAAGGCACTTCGGCTGATAATGCGCTAACTTTGACGGATACTTATTATGCCAAAAATGATTTGCAGGGGGCTCAACAAGTATTGTTACAGGCTGCTCCCAGAGTGAGTCCGAAAAGAACGGATTTTTGGCGAGTACTTGCGGATAACGCCTGGCTTTTAAATGATTTTCGTGTCGTTTTATACGCTTACCACATGCTTGAGCAAACCAATAAATTAGGTGTGAGCGATCACATTCAATTTATTCAAATACTGTTTTTAGATCAGCCCAATCGAGCTATTGATCAAAGTATGCGCTTATGGGAAAAAAATCATGACAAAAATGGTTTAATTCTCGCATCGAATTATTTGGATTCTTATTATAATTTGCCATTGGCTCTGTATTTTTTCTCCAGGCTTTCTAAGAGTGGTGAAAATGCGCTCGCCGACACCATTTCTTTTTGGGGTGCCAAAAGTCAGTTTTTACAAAACCTGAATGAAAATGATGCAGCGCAAACCATGTTGATGACACAGATGAAGAAACATCCTGCAGAACCTGCATATCAATTGCTTTATCTCAATTTTTTAATCAATCAAATTTATTATGCAACCATACCTGATACCTTAAGCTTATTACAAACAACGCTCATTCAGTGGGCTTATAAAGTTAATGAAGCTGATAATTGGGCAAATGCCTATGCTAATGCTTATTTAGTCTTAAATAACCTTTTATTTTCATATGAAATCGATAGGTCCATATTTGCCAACCAAAAAGAAAATTTGGATTATTTAGATAGTTTTTCAAGTACAAGTGAAGGTTATGGTTACCATAAAAATGCCAAAATCCTTGGGTTGTATACCTTGAATCTAATCAAAAAGAATCAACTCGATAAAGATAATGTTGATATTTATCGTATTTTTTTAGGACTCGGTGAACCTTATCTCTCGGTTGATGATTATTTTCAAGGGTTATGCTGGTTAACGCATCAACCGGGAAATCAAAACAAAGAGCCATTACTTGACTGGGCACTTGCTAATGGGCAATTACCGCTTGCTGACGCCGTTGCTAACAGCTATAACAAAGCCCACTATCCGGCATGGGCGCAATTGAAACTGGCGATGCAGCACAATGATGTTCAAGAAATGTATCGCTTACTCTTGTTACATCCAACTACCTTACCAAAAGATGATTTGGTGACAGCAGCCAATCAAATCAATGATATTTCTCTAGCCGGGTTGACGAGTGTTCAAACGCTCAGGGTACCGACAGCAGAGCTGGATAGAAATACGCCACAAATGATTGAGTTGACAACAGCAGCCGCTAACTCGGTAAGTCTGTCGCAAGAATATGATATTTATGGCTTTTTGCAAGGAAATAAAACGCAGGCATATGCGACGTTTAATATGGGAAATAATGTGACTTTGGAACCCTTTGAGAGTGCTTGGTTCACTCAGAGTTGGGATCAAACGCAATTGACGAATGTTCCTGACGTAGATCAAGAGCTTGGGCTAAAGTACACCAAACAAACCCAAAATAACTGGTATCAATGGGTTGCGAGTTTGCGAGATGATTTAGCAACATTTGCAACACTTTCATTTGAAGATCGGTATTATTTTAATCCTAACTTAAATTTGGATATGCAATTCGGTTATAACCAGGTTGCTACCCAAACCACAACTTTATGGATAACGAGTGTTCAGGATATTGCTAATTTTCAGTTGAATTACGATTTTTCAAGTTTTGACAACATAGCGGCTTCTGCTAATGGAAGCGAATTTTATAGTCAAGAAGGCACTTATGTGGGGGATAGTTTACAACTGATGCTGCAGGCAAATCATAAATTTTGGTTAGCCTATCCTGATTTTACGGTCGGTTGGTTTGGTGAAATTGATAAATTTGGTCAAACAGGCAGTGTTTCACCTTTTATGGCACAAGTGATTCCAGCAGATCAAACAGCTGATCTGACGGCATTTATTCCACAAAATTATTGGCAATCAGGCGTGACATTTAACTTTGGTGACAACTTATTAAAAACACGTACCGATCGTTTTCGTCCTTATGGCGATATCAGTTGGTTTTATAACTCTGTTTCGGGAGATGGTTATGATGCTGATGTTGGATTAGTAGGCAGCGTCTTGGGTTGTGATCAGTTAAATCTGTATGCAAGTCGCTCGAAGAATTCAGGGGGACTTGCGCAAATTAATGAAATTTTCGGTATTCAGTATAAGTATTTTTATGGGTAGACAGCAATGGCATTCGCTTAACCGAACGCCATTGGGGTAGACGACCCTAAGCAGACTCAAATAACATTGCCTCGAAGGAAATGATGAGTGCGCATTGAGGGCGCACCAACCTCATACGCGTCGTTTGGCGAGTAACTCGCCAATCCATTGAGTTGCCTGAACCATCACAATTAAAACCACCACAGTAATCAGCATGAGTGTTGTATTAAACATATTGTAACCATATTGAATGGCTAAATCCCCTAAACCGCCACCACCCACAGCACCTGCCATGGCGGTGTAACCAATTAGTGCAACAACGGTAAGTGTTAATCCATTAACAATGCCCGAATAACTTTCTGGTAATAAAACACGAGTGACAATCTGCCAGCGATTCATTCCCATGGATATTCCCGCCTCGATCAGTCCAAAAGGAATTTCCTGTAACGCATTGTCAACCAGGCGGGCAATAAAAGGAGCGGCGCCAATGGACAAGGGTACAATGGCTGCAGTAGTGCCAATTGACGTGCCAATTAATAAACGAGTAAAGGGTATGAGCAGCACTAATAAAATAATAAAGGGAATAGAACGGACAATATTGACAATAAAGGCTAAAAGGCGATAAAGCCAAGGGCAATGAGACAGCGAACCAGGTCGGCAGAGAAATAAACCAATACCCATGGGTAAACCAATGATAAACGCAAAAAAAGTTGAAAAAATAATCATTTCAATCGTCTGCAGAATGCTGATGCCTAAAGCAAACCATAATTCAGGGGACATGGGCAAGTTCCTCAACAATAACGTTTTTAGATCGCAAAAAAGCCAAGGCCGCATCAATGTGAGGATGCGTAGCAACTTGGACTATCATGGTGCCAACTAATTCATTCCCTATAAATTCGAGATTGGCTTGTAAAATATTAACGTCCAGTCCAAAATCTTTGACTAAATGCGCGATGAGCGGTTTGGCTGCTGATGCGCCATGAAACCGGATGCGTAATAAAAGTCCCGTGATCTGTTCATGCTGGCAGATAGACAGTAAACGCTCATCCCAATCATGCCCGCCAATATAACTGACAACAGCTTCGTGGCTAGGATGGAGGGGATCAATCTGTTGAGCAAAAAATTCGGTGACGCGTTTGATCTGCAAAATGCGGCCATTTTCAATCAGAGCGACACGATGACAAATGTTTTTAACAACTTCAATTTCATGGGTAATCAGTACAATTGTGATGCCAAAAAGTTGATTGATTTCACGCAGCAATTCCAGAATACTTTGTGTAGATGCTGGGTCAAGAGCAGAAGTTGCCTCATCACATAATAAAATTTGCGGTCGTGTGGCCAGAGCACGAGCAACTGCAACGCGCTGTTTCTGGCCGCCGCTCAATTGTGAGGGGTAATGTTGTGCACGATCGCTTAAACCGACCAACTTCAGCAGCTCATTGACACGAGCCTTAATGTCAGTTTTGGGTGTTTGAATAATTTGGAGCGGGAGGGCAATATTTTGCCAAACCGTCTTGGTCGATAATAAATTAAATTGCTGAAAAATCATGCCAATATTGTGGCGAGCAATTCGTAGCTCATGAGCACTCAACAGTAATTGATCGCGTTCATTAACGAAAATATGTCCTGCGGTGGGTTTTTCAAGCAAGTTGATACAACGAAGCAGGGAGCTTTTTCCAGCACCACTTGGGCCTACGACGCCCATAATCTCACCAGGGTAAATGGCAAGATCAATTTTTAGAAGCGCGTCTACTCTGCCTTGTTCGGAATCATAGGACTTGGATAAGTTTTTAAACTCAATAATAGGTTGGGTTGTCATTGTTTTTTACCAGGCAGGCATAGCCTGTCCCTTAAATAGTTTTTTAGCGGCCTCAACTACTTCAGGAGAATGGAAAGCATCCACCAGATGTTGTTGGTTAATCGTTTCAGCACCGTCAGCGCGAACGACAATCAAGTTGGCATAAGGTGAGTTTTTGCTTTCTACAAAAAGTGCATCTCGTTCAGGGAGGAGATCTGCCAAAACTGCATAATTGGTATTAATGGCTGCCAGCCCTACGTCCTGCAGTGTTCGAGGTAGTTGAGGCGCATCGATAGGTTTAATCTTAAGCTGTTTTGGATTAGTTAAAATATCAATTGGCGTACTGCTGTCATTGCCACCTTCTTTTAACGTAATTAGCCCGGCATTTTGCAGCAGCAGCAGGGCACGTGCCTCATTACTGGGATCGTTTGGGATAGCGACCAGTGTACCTTGTGGTATGTCTGCCAAAGTATGATATCTTTTAGAGTACAGCCCCATAGGGTAAATAAATGTTTTGGCAATAGCCTTGAGTTTATAACCGTGAGCCGTCATCGATTGTTGTAAATAAGGAAGATGCTGGAACGCATTGGCATCAATGCTGCCATCATTCAATGCTTCATTAGGGGTGTTATAATCGCTAAAGGTGATAATTTCAATATCAAGGCCATATTTTTTAGCTGCAACCGTTTTTGCCACGGCCATCAATTGCGTTTCTGGGCCAGCTATGGTGCCTACTTTAATAACAGTGTTATTATTATTTGACTTGTGACAGCCTGCTAGGATGAATATAAGGCTGGTCAGAATGGTAAGTAGAGCTGTTTTTTTTCCGAAACGCATTTGGGCGATACTCCTAGAAATTGGGTATAATATACAAACATACATATTATAACATGAGAGAACGAAGTAATGACACCCATTGAGCGTTATGAAAATGATTTGCGTGAGGGGCACGTTGTGCCTGACTCAACGCAGGCAGCCAGTATTAAAAAGCTTCAGGAAATTTATGAGGGGCTAGTGAGCAAACAAAACCAACTTTTCAGTCGCTTGCAAAATTGTCTGAAAAAAAAACGGGAACCTGTAAAAGGCATTTATCTTTGGGGTGGGGTCGGTATCGGTAAAACCTATATGATGGATGTCTTTTATGAGTCTCTGCCATTTAAAGAAAAAAAAAGAATGCATTTTCACTATTTTATGCAAATGGTGCACGAACAGCTCACTTTGCTGCAAGGCCACACCGATCCCTTACCGCTAATAGCCAAAAAACTTGCCGAAGAATGCCGTGTGTTGTGTTTTGACGAATTTTTTGTCAAAGATATTGCGGATGCCATGTTACTGGCGGGTATTCTGGCTGCTATTTTTCGTTATGGTATTACCCTGGTGACCACTTCTAACGTTCAACCGGATGATCTTTATTACAATGGATTACAACGGAGCAATTTTCTTCCCGCGATAGCACTTATTAAAAAATATACGCTGGTTTGGCATGTGGATTCGTTGCAGGACTATCGATTAAAGCATTTAAGCGAGTTTGGCGGTTATATTTTCCCATTGAATGAACATGCCGAACACAAGCTAAAAACAATCTACCGTCATTTGGCGCATGGTACGTTGAACGAAGAGGGCTCTCTGACTGTTAATGCACGTGTGATTCCTTACCGAGGGATGCACGCTGATGCGATTTGGTTTGAGTTTGATATTGTTTGTAATATACCGCGCAGTCAGCTAGATTATATTGAAATCGCTCGTCACTTTCATAGTGTGATAGTAAGCAATGTGCCTGTTTTAGCCCATGATGATTTTAATCGTCTCAGATATTTAATGAATTTGGTAGATGTTTTTTATGATAGTCGTGTTAAACTTGTGCTTTCAGCAGCGGTTGCATTGCATGAAATTTATCCTTCTGAAGGGGGCATGGCCAAAGAGTTTCAGCGAACTTTGAGCCGACTTCAGGAAATGCAGTCACATGATTATTGGCATCAATCCAACATTTCGCGCCAAGGAACTTAACTATGCCTGACCACGACCAAAAAGCAAAAGCGAGCTCCAAGCGGCTTATTCAGGCACCAGGAGATGCAGAACTACCTGATGATGAAGGGGACGGTGGGACAGGTGATTGGCAGGGCACGGTAGATCAAGCAATGGCAGGTGCCTATCAGGATATTTTTCAGCGACCGCTTAGTTCAGAAGAGTTTTATTATCTTTTGTCTTTGTATCCCTATATTACCATCGCTGATCATGCTAATGCCTTTATTGGACAAGAGGAAATGCCGAAGCGTATGAAAACCAAGAATGGTTGGAATATGTTTGTTTATGAGTCTGCTATTTGTATAGGAACCAACTATTTCGAGTCACAGCGTTTTCAGCAGGAAAACAATTTGAAAGGGTTGGGCACATTAAGCAAGCAAGGGCTCGATGCCATCATTGAAATGATTGATTATGTTCGTGCCGAAAAGAATTGGGAAACTATAGAAATTATTTTTGGAAATTACACATTGCAGCGTTTAGTCTGGATTATGTGCACTTTGACGGACACTCCCGTCGTTGGTTTTGACCCAAGGATTGAGGATGAGGTCGTCAGGCGCTGGCTTGAAAAAATCCGCAAACGCCTTCTTTATCCGCCAGAATTTCCGATTGGGATTTGAGTGATGGGTATATACCCTGAGGTATCGACACATAATTTGTCGCTGTCGCGTAATGTGAAAATGATAGCAAATATGGAAAAACGCTCGTCATTGCGAGGAGTTTACGA
>JABEVJ010000128.1 GCA_013043985.1 Legionellales bacterium
AAAAATAATTTTCATACTCTATGACTCATCACTAAAGCTAAACTTTTTAAGTTTAGGCAAATAACTTTCTATTGTCACCACTTTCTTTCCTCGCTTATTTTCCATTTGAACGTGCATTTTTTCTACTTTAGCCATAACTGCTCATTATTTTTTGAAAAACCAACCCTTTTTCATTCCCCATCCTCCCCCAACTCCAACATCTTTATCTGCGGCAACGCAACCAACCCACTCAAATCACCATACATACCCACCGTATTTGAGATCACTTTTCTAAGCTGCTTTTCTCTTTCAGCCCAAATTTTCTCATAGGCTAATCGCTCCTTTCTTAATCCTGTATCCATACTGGTAAAAGCTTCGACAATTGCTTCTACACGCTGTTTAAACTCCACACCAGTCAAATAACTATACAACACTTCCATTTTTTCATTTTTGCCGACAGACATGCCCTTTTCGCGAGTCAATGCTTCCAAATTCATGCGTAGTGCAATTGCAAGCGCAATGGTCATTTTTATGTCACAAATCCAAACGCCATCGCGGAAGATGAAGCCTTTCACATTTTCAGGAAGTGCCGCTGACACAATGACAGCTAAGTCCGCTTTGATGGCTCGTTGATCATCTTTAAGTTTTTGTATCCAGTTTTCATTCCAAGATTTAGTTTTTTTGGTTTCCCATGCTATCTGACCACATACTCGCCCATTCCGATCAATTACCTTTTGAATGATATCAGCACCAGTCACACCAATTGGTACAGGCATGATCTCATCGTGAGGAAATTCCGCTTTTAGTAATTCCTCTAATTCAACTTCCAACACGTCACCCTGTGCTTTTTGTGAGCCTTGCTCCAATTTTCGAGCGAGATCATCTTTTGCCTTGATGGCGTCTGTTAATTGTTTTTTGAGCTGAACGACAATATATTGTTGCTCTTCTGCTGCTTTTTTGCCCGCTTCTTCGGTAATGACGTTTTTAGCTTCTTCTAATTGACGGATTTTTTCTAACTCAAAAGCTTGCTTTGATTCTTCCAGTTTTATTTTTTCTTTGCGCAATTCAATTTCATTTTGAGTTGCTTGTTGCAGTTTCTCATCTTTATTTTTTAATTGCTCTTCCAAAAGTGAAGTCAGTGAACTTTGCTCTTTTTCTGCTTCTTTTTTCGCATCTTTAAAAATTTTTAATCGCTCTGATTTTAATTGATCGGCTAATTTTTCAGCAATGACGGTGTCAAGGTTTTTTTTATTTTCAATCAGCTCAGCAGCTTGTTTTTTTAATTGTTCTGATTGTTTAGCAAGCTCTTCCTCTTTGAGGTGTTGAGCGGCTTCAAAGTCTTTTTTGATTTTCTCTCCAATTTGATGTGTTAAAACATCATCAATAGAAATTGACGTTCCACATTTTGGGCATTGAATTTTTTGTTCATTAAGAGCCATAACTATTGCTTCCTTTATTAGTTTTGAGATATCTGAACTATATCAAAAATTTGTCATGATTGTTCACTGTTTTTAACTGGTGACAATTTGTCACCAGTTGTTTGGGTATAAATACGTGGGTAGGCACCCGGAGCCTTGCTAACCTCAAAAAGCCCCTCTCCCCAGCCCTCTCCCTCACAGCTTCAACATAAATGAAGCGACAAAATCCAGCGTGTAGCTGTGGGGAGAGGGGGTAGACCGTGCAAATTTTTAGCTTTGTTCACTTAATAGCAATGACCCGGAACCCGCCCTTAAAAAAAAATTAATTTCAGTCGGTGACAATTTGTCACCGACTGATTGCTATAAATATGTGAGCAAACACGAGAGCCGACCTCTACAACAGTTCTAATTTCACTCGGTTACATTTTGTAACCGACTCACAACAACCCCTCAATGACTTTCAAAATCTCTGCACTTTCTTTATCCAACGCTTTCATTTCTTTGATGATTTCTTCAGGCGACCGCAATACTGTTTCATCTTTTTTATGTGGGTTTTTAACAAATAAATCGCACGTAGTCAGATCAATATCCGCGACATCGATAGTCCAGGAATTTTCGGAATTCGCCTTAGTCTTTTGTAATGCAACAAATTCTTCCAGATCTTTTTCATTTAAAGGGTTCGTTTTACCGAGATTTCTAGCTAGATTGAGCTGATAAAACCAGACTTTCTGGGTGGGTGCGCCTTTCTCAAAAAACAATACGATCGTTTTAACGCCTGCACCTGTGAACGTACCACCAGGCAAATCCAACACCGTATGTAAGTTTGTACTTTCTAAAAGCAATTTGCGTAAGCTAATAGAGGCATTATCTGTATTCGAAAGAAAGGTATTTTTAATAACAACACCCGCTTTACCACCTGCTTTTAGAAGTTTAATGAAGTGTTGTAAGAATAAAAATGCAGTTTCACCCGTTTTAATAGGAAAATTTTGTTGTACTTCGACGCGTTCTTTGCCACCAAAAGGCGGATTAGCCAAGATGATATCATAACGGTCTTTTTCTTGAATATCGGCAAGATTTTCAGCTAAGGTATTGGTATGCACAATATTGGGTGCTTCAATACCGTGCAAAATCATATTCATGATGCCGATAATATAAGCAAGTGACTTCTTTTCTTTGCCGTAGAAGGTTTTTTTCTGCAAGATGTCTGCATCTTTGGTTGTGAGCGTTTTGCTGGTCTTTAAATATTCAAACGCCTCTACCAAAAAGCCAGCGGACCCCACTGCTCCATCATATATTTTGTTACCAATAGTCGGGGCAACAATTTTAACAATGGTTTTAATGAGTGGCCGAGGCGTGTAGTACTCACCGCCATTACGACCTGCATTACCCATGTTCTTAATTTTATCTTCGTATAGGTGAGACATTTCATGTTTTTCAATGTGAGAACGAAAACGCAGCTCATCAATTCTATTCAACACTTCACGAAGATTATAACCGCTCTGTATTCTATTTTTCAGCTCGCTAAAAATTTCACCAATTTTGTATACAATAGTATCAGCACTAACAGCATCTGCCTTAAATTTTTTTAGATAGGGAAAAAGCTTTTGATCGACGAAATCTTTTAAATCATCACCCGTCAGTGCTCTGTGATGATCAATTTTATTGTCTTTTCCTTTCGGAACAGCCCAAGACTCCCAGCGATATTCAGTACTAATAAGTGGTGTATACGTTTTACCCGTCAACTCAGCCGCAGTTTTTTTGTCCTTTTCAAAATCATCCAGATATTTCAAGAAAAGAATCCAAGATGTTTGCTCAACATAATCCAGCTCACTGCCACACCCTGCATCTTTGTGAAGGATATCATCGATATTTTTAAACGTTTGTTCAAACAAGGACTGTACTCCAATAATTCTTTATTCGTTAACGGATTGTTTATACTCAAAACACATGTGTTTTGAGTATACCTTTTGATTTTGCCCAAACCTGGATTTCTTCCCGATTAAAACGCCAGGATCCACCTACTTTGAAACCGGGAATTTTACCTTCTGCCACTAAACGATATGCTGTTTTTTCTGTGATTTTCAAATAAGAAGCAATATCACTTATTGTCATAATTTCATCATTCATAGAAGCCTCTTTGATTTTATATTTCGAACGGTGTGAAAATAAAGGAAAATTTTCTTTATTGCAAGTGTTTTGTAATGGTGCTTGTGTTAGATATGAGCAAACCCAAAATATCGTTTAATTTTGAACCAATCATCCCAGAAGCTAATAATAGGAATCTCTCGCGTGAAGACAATTTAAAATGTATTTATATGATTTTTTTGTTATAATTAAACAGTATTTCTTGGCTAGTTTTCAGAAAGCATAATTAACTCAATAAGTCAGTGTATTTTTAGGTGGAATCATGGATGAAAAATGGATTATCGAGCAAGTTGATTTGTTACCACAAACAGATCAAAAAAATGAACATCATATACTTGCTGCGAGACGCAAAAACAAACGCTCATATATGATTTGGGAAGAACCTGAAGATCATCTTCTTTCTCTTCTTTATGTCCACACTGATTATAAAATTGACAAAATTGCCATTTTTCTAAAACGTTCGAGTGGTGGTGTTGAATCACGAGTAACAGCACTAAATTTAAACCGCGAAGATAAATTAAAAGAAAATCAACCTACACCCACTTCTATCGTTGAAAAAAAATCGAGCAATGCTGTCCAAAATATAATTCATTATTGGCGCACCTCATTGGCTGATGCCGATAAAATGGGAATAGATGTCAAAAAAATGGCCGATGGCAAGCGAGTAACATTAAATGATATTGAAAAAGGTCAGCTACTACCGCAATATATAGAACCTTTTTTCAAAGCAGCGGAACAAACGATAAAAGAAAAAAACAAAGACAATATTAAATATAAAAAAGCATTGTTGGAAGAAACAATTAATCAACTCTCCGTTATTATCGCACCCATTACTGCAAAAAAAATGTTTCAGCATGGTCACGAAATGAAGGCAACTGATCATAGTCCTTCGACATTCTTCCCCTTGTGGTTAACAGCCACATTAACCAGAGATGGAAGATTAAAACCAAGCGAGGAGAGGACGTTTCCCTGGATTGAGCGGCGTTGCTTAACTCCAAATGAACAAAAATATACTTACCCTATTATCGGTGACGTGAGCCAGGTTGATGAGTATTACACCTTACATAATGAGATCCTTGACGACAAAGAATTCAATTGGCAATCGCTCTTTTCTTTTGGGATGGAATTATACTTAAAAATTTTAAATAGCCACAAAAAAAATATTTTCCAAGATCAAAACTATATTACTGATAATACAGGATATATTTTGCCTTATAGTGACATGCAAGGTTCTTCTCAATATATTATTAAAACCTATGATCAGTATTTAACGAATACTAAGAAAAATATCTCCAATTTATTCCGTGAATTTTGTACATTAGATAAGAGAGAAACCACTCAAGACAAAGTACCGGCAGATTTATTTCTACTCAATAAATGTCACATTGGACAAATGCAAGCAGATCATCCATTGTCATCGTCTCAACGTGCCAGTATAAATTACTTATACGATGAGCCAAATAATGATATCTTTACAGTGCATGGCCCACCAGGCACTGGTAAAACCACTTTATTGTTAAGCGTTATTGCCTCCAAATGGATCCAAGCAGCTATTGACAACCAACCACCGCCCATTATTGTTGCTGCATCAACAAACAACTTGGCTGTAACCAATATATTAGATAGCTTTAATAAAATTAATTCCTCTGAGCGTTGGCTTCCTGAGCTGACAAGCTATGGATTATATCTCGCCCCCTCTCAAAAAATAGAAGCAGCGACAAAAAGCGGCTATTTATATCAAACTCGCGATGGCACAAGTACAATCTCAAATTTTTATACCAATGAATACGTAAAAAAGGCAGAAAATATCTTTTTGGCTAAATTTAATTTAAAATACAGTAAAGTTGAAACAAGCATTAAAACTGCAAAAAATCACCTTCATAATTTAATGTTAGAAAAGCATCAATTATTAATTAATGCTATTTTTTTTTCACATACGGTTTCCCAAGAGTTAACAGAAATTATTAATCAATATGGCAATCTTGAAATTATCAATAAT
>JABEVJ010000129.1 GCA_013043985.1 Legionellales bacterium
CAACGCCGTGTCGGTTGCCTTGTATTTCGCCTAGACGGCTCAACACCCGGCCCTGCGGCTACTCGGGGGTCGTCGCACTTCGTGTGCTCCTTCATTGAACCGCTAAAATCATTGGGGCATCTAGTCAACTCAGGTGAATTGGAAGAGCTTAAATTGCAATTGCCTAACGCACCCCAAATTGCAATACATAGGCTTTTTGAAAGCACCGGGCCACAGATGCCACGAACAAACTCTTTTGGAAATAGGGATTCTGATGATTGGAAAGATGCAGGAACGATAGGAATCAGTTATTACAAATATGCTCTGTATAAACTTGATGTTGCGATGATAAAATATCTTACTAGAGATGTTTTGTTAAATAGCCCTTTTTTCACGGCAGCCAAAGCAGATGATATTTTAAAGTCCAGTAAAGATTTCATGAGCAAACTAATACAGGATGCTTATTCTAAAGAAAAACGTTGTAGGTATCAAGAAATTTTGAGTTATCTCAATCACCCAAAGCAACAAGAGAATATCGCCCAAATAAGAATGGCAGCACGTAATCTACTAAGGCTAAGAGGGAGTGATTCTCCTGTTTTCTCTACCACACCAGACCGGATATTGGCAAACATAGCAAGCTTTTGTGGAGATAGGAGCATTCATGATGAGGAAGAATCTCAAAAAATAGCATTTGAGCACTTGAACTTAAGACTCAATTAGCGGGGCTGCAACGTAGGCAAATATCGCACCCCCTATTTCTCCTGTTCATAAATTATCAGGGGATTCCTCAGATACGAGCTACTAATAAAACGTTGCAGGTCTATTATTTAACACGACCATATCCTGATTTGGCCAATTTATTTCCAAAGCATCACCAGAACCAGAAGCTTTTGCAGCGTCAATGACACCTTGTGTATGCAAGCCCTTGTTTATAAACGTCGCACCCAAATATAAACAACCGTTTTTATTATCTCCAGGAATTTCAAGTAAGACAAGCTGTTCCGCACATTTTTCATCATTAAGTACATCAGCATCTTGAAAATAAACTTTTTCATTATACAAATATTTTACATAATATAAAAAACACAATGTTTTTGCAGGTTGCTTGTCCAGATCCTCTGTGTTTTCTATTTGATTTAAATAATAAACTATTTTATTCAAATCATCCTGATTGTCTTTTTCTGTTGAAATTTGTGCCAGGTGATGCTATATTAATTTCAGCATTGCATCAATATGGTTTTCATTTGCAGCTTTCTCAAGCCATTTTAAACCCTCTGCATAATGTTCGTAATTAATTTCATTTGCCAACACAAGAAATATGCATCCAACCAAATATGCTGAATGTACACTGTAATTTTCAGCTGCTTTTTTAAAGTAAACAATAGCCAGCTCCACATTGACATCACAACCTCTTCCATGATAATAGCTCACAGCAAGTTGGTAGTAAGATAAAAATATTTCTTCTAAGAAATTTATGTTTTTTTCATCATTTGGATCTAATTCGGCTATTTTTTTAAACAAAGAAAAAGCAATCGAAAAATCAACCGCAATGAAATCTCCAAGCACATATAAAGTTGCCAGCATATACATTGCCGGAATATGTCCTTGTGCTGCAGATTTTTTCAGCCAATAATCATAGAGCTTAACATCATTATATTTTAAAAAACTTTTTTCTTTATTCTGGATATCTGGGGAGTGTATTTTTGCGAAACAGTATTGCCCTTCAGCATCGCCTCCTTCTGCAGCTTTTTTATAGTAATTAAACACTTGCTCATAGTTCGTCTCTCCCAATGAACCAGCTTCATATATCTGCGCTATTAATGTCCAAGCTTTTGGTGCTTTGTCACCAACAAGTTCATAATATTCAACCGCTTCTAAATATTTTTTTTGTTTCCTTAACAATTCTGCAACATATTTTAATGAAAGCATCTTGATACCTTCCGTCAAATATTGGCTTTCAAGTGTAATTTTGAAATATTTTATAACTTCATCAATATTACCTTCTTTTTGATAAAATTTTCCAGCAAGGTCAAATGCTGCAGCGGCCAGACCTTTAACAATAAATTTCTGCGCTTCGCGGTCGAAATTTAAAGGGTGGCTATTACACATTTGTAAATATTCTTTTTTTAATTTTTTATATTTTGCATTGTCTTCAGAGCAACACTCACTGACTAAATTAACCTGAGTGATGGGAGTATCTTCGGGTTTAATTGAAATATATGGGTTAATTATTGTTTGCTGATTTTGAGGTAATTGAGACTGAAGCCGAAGCCAATCGCCACCAAATAGATTAAATTTTGGTTCAAATATTGCAATAAATAACTTATTTTGGTTTTTATTCAGGGATGATATTATCTCTGCAACATAGCTTAGTGAAAAATTTAATTGTGAATCTTTAAATAAAGAATTAATGAGGCTGCCGTATATTTCAAGGGATTTGTTATTCATCGTTAACAAGCTAGCAAATTGCTTGCCATTTTTACAAGATTTTTTTATTATTTTTGCTACAAATTGATTTTGAGAGACATTATCACCATGATTCAACAGTTCGTTGGCTTGATGAATACTCAGACTAACCTCTTCATGCGACAAAAATGAATTGATTATAATTATCTCATTTGTTTCAATGGCCGTCTGAAAAGCTGTTTTATTAAAAGCATTTTTTAAGTTGAGATTAACTTTTTTTTGCAATAAAAGTTGCACAATTTGATTGTTTCTTTTTTTTATGGCTAGATGAAGAGCTGATTCACCATTATGTAATA
>JABEVJ010000010.1 GCA_013043985.1 Legionellales bacterium
TGACAATTGGTTTTTTGGCTGCAAAAAGAGTGTAATCGGTAAAAATTGGTTCTTGTTTTCGTTAAATAGCTTGCTATTCGCCTCAAACAAGAACCAATTGTCAACAGACCCTAGAGTTCTTGGACAAAGAAATATTTAATATGAATTCTTCCGGCCAATTATGCTTCAAAGTGAATAAGTTAGTAAGCACTTCAAGACTTTGATCCGTCAGATTATTATTACTTAAATTGAGATTGAATGTCCGGCATCTAGCAAAAAGCAATCCCTCAAGCAATTGCTTGCAATCGGCATCAGAAATTTCATTACTACTCAAATTAATGTCTAAATTTTCAATACAATTGTCAGATGTGAGTACTTCAACCAGTTTTCTTAAATATGCGGTTCGATCATCCTCATCCAAAGCAATAATAGCATTATTTTCTTCAAAATTATTACTTTGCTTATTGAGCAATCCTAAGACAAGACTAACCGTATTTCTAATTTTGTCACCAAAAGCAAGTTGATTATTCGTCAGATCCATTTTTAATGTTTGACACTTGCTCAATCCTATCGCTTCAATGAGTGCCACAGCGCCTCTTGGGTCAAATCGATTACTGCTGACGTCAAGCGAAAACTCAGGAGGGCAGCTATCGTTTTTTAATAGTCTATCAGCCAATAAAATTGCAGATTCTGTCGTCAGGCAGGCTTTAGCAAAACTTAGGTATAATTTGCGCGGAAGCTTATCAATAGATAATGCATCGAAAAAGGCCGCTAGCATCTCATCTGTTATCTTATTGTTACTCAAAAATATACGCACTTCTTTATCTGGCTCTGGGTAATCAACAAAATTTAATCTTTCACCCAGCTCACGAAAGAGCGCTATAAGCTCAAAATTGTCTCTACTAAGAGACATTGTGTCTAATATAAAAACAGGTTTCCCCTGTGATACATATTTTTGAAATTTTTGAATTTGTTGTTCAATTGTATTTGGCATTCAATTTTTCCTCTCTTATTTTACAAAGACTCAATATAGTCGCCGTCGCGTAATGAGCTCAAAAGATGTGCAGCCCTCAATCCGCCTGCAAAAGGAGTAATTATTTCATCGCTCTTTACAGACAAAATGAACTTGAACAAACGCTGGATTTGCAGACTTATTGAGGGCTACAGCTCAGTGCGAATTTTGAACAAATTACGCGACGGCGATTATATCACATAAACCTTTTAAATTCTATAAAAAATATGTTTATAAATTAGTTTGTGGTTATGAAGATTGCTTTCATATGACACTCCCTCCGAGAAATATCCTTATATTTGCTGCTTTTTTATCAAGCAGTAAACATTCCATCAGTGTGCTTTTTTTGAACCAACAAAAGCTGCACTTGCTGTTGGGCTTGCACAAAATAACAACATAATATATAATGACGCGCTAATTAAATGACCTCTTAAAGAAGTATTTTTTACCCTGTTCGGTTTTTAACATTTATTGATCTGAGGATAACTAAAATGAAATATACAGATGATTATTCCATTCCTACTCCCACACCAAGACCCGCTCCAGAAATCTTGCTGGAAAAATTTCAGTCGTTGCTAGAAGCTAAGCTCCTACGCGATAGTAACATAGCAGAGATAATCCTGAATTTTACAGCAAACAACTATCAATTTACTTTAATGGATGATACTCCTTGTTTAAAACAATCTGCTGCTCCTGCGATTCTAAGAGGCGACTCAATGCAAAGCATTTTAGCGCTACATTTAACTGAGTTGTTAGGTCAAGATGGTTTTAAAAATCAGATGATTTTCATTGGTGCTCCCCGTGAAGGAGACTACAGCAACGCTATAGTACTAACTGATAAGGGTATCGAATCAATATTAAATCCTTCGAATAATAATAATAATCAAGCCGAATCTGCGTCACAAAATAACAACCAGGTTTTGAACTCAAGTAGTTTTTCCTATGGTGCTCAACAACAATTTGCACCTAACCTTTTTCATCCTGAACAACAAATTAAACCGCAAGACGCGCCAGCTAAAACCAATATTTCTAATTTTCAACCTGATTATTTTAAGTAGAATTTGTTGCCATATTTGGCTTAAAAAAAGACCAGGGACGGAATATGTGTGTCGAGTATATATACCCATCGCACCTGAAGATGCGATGGGGATGATAGTAAGAAAGAAAAAGCAATTTAGAAATACACTTGGAACTGTGCTGTAATCGCATTAGAAGTATCATCACCCTCAGGATTGAAGATAACCGCGCCATTACCACCAGCAGTATCATCCTCACTGTACTGATTATCATGACGTAATTCCAAGCTGGCAACAGTATTACGCCAGAATGAAATATTGAGCGCTGCTGAGGTACGCATTTCAGGTACAGCCAGACCGAGTGCTTCATAACTTTGATCATGGCCAATAGAAAATGTTGATGCCCAATTATTAATCGTAAAGGAATAAACGCCTTCAAGATGGTAGGCCATCGGTGCTGCACCATCACCATTGAAACTCAAGTCTTGCGGGCTAAACGAGCGCGTGACTGTATCAAATTCACCAATTAACGTAACTGGCCCCGCACCAAACGATGCCCGGAAGTCAACACCTGGAACCTGATGCTGTAGATGCTCAGTCTCGGTGGAAGTACTAAAGCCCTCACCTGTAATCTGATTACCAAACTCAAGATCATCAAAACCAGGGAATTGGAAACCAAATGAGTCTGCCACGTTTGCAATATAACTCACACCCAGGTTGGTTTTAACCTTGCCCAGGTTAAATTGATAATTAGCATCAGCACCATATTGATTAATATAGGGATTAGGCAAATCCGTTGTACCGTACTGTGTCGATATACCTTTGAAAGTATAAAGTGCGCCTGAAAAACCATTTTCTCCAGGAACACCATAACCAATGAGAAGAGGCTGACCTTTTGTTCGGAAAAGTGTTTTGTTAATCGGATCGGAAATTAAATAGCTATTAAATTGACCAAATGGCACGTATAACTGCCCAACAGTTAAGCGCCACGGGGTTACATTTAAGTTACCAACGGTGAAAAAACCATTATCCAGATAAATAGTGCCGCCAACCCGATCGCCAACATCATTTGGCGTATTATTGTAAGCAAAGTCCGCAAAGGCTGTTATCCAGCGATTCATGAGAGCTTCCATATCAAGCTCAGCATCACCTACATAAAGATCGGTTTGATTACCATTATTGAATGTAGTGCGAGCAATGGTATCAGCCTCTACCTCTCCTGATAATTCAAGCAAACTACCGCTGCTCGGCAGACCAAAGCCCAGCGATGACATAGCGTTCATAAATTCCTGACGTTGTTGCAACATCGAAGCATCTTTATTGACACTTGAAAAGTTGACAATCAAATCCGCACCGTTAAAAGCCGATTGTGGATGTAAATAAGGCGAGGTAATGACCGCAAAACCACCAATATTTCCAAGCATCGTTCCACCATAAGGCACTTTGGTCGTGGTGCCGTTAGGATTTTGCGTCGTTAATTGCAGTTTATTTGCCGATTGACTATTTGCTTGGCTTGGCTGACTAATCTTTTGGATCGATTGAGTACTCGTTGGTGTCGGTTGACTTACTGTAGCAGTTGAAGTCGCTGTTTTTGCAACAGGATTTTTTGGTTTTGCAGATGTCGTTGTTGTAGACTTTGTCGTGTTCTTGCTGGATTTAACTGGTTTTGGAGCAGAACCCCGAGTCTGTGCGATAAGCTCTGCTTGCTCTTTATGCAATTGAGTCATCTCAGTCTGTAAAACTTCCATTTGTTGTTGCAATTGGTGCTCTTCGGCTGCCATTTTTTGAACCATAACAGTCGAGTCAGCCGATGATGAGGCTGCCGCAAATGCATTATTGTAAGCAATGCTTAGCGAAATTAGGTATAAAGCACGAACAATCGGTCTCAATTTACCAGTGCTCACAACAAATACTCCTCTTAAATCCTAATAAGCGACTCTTGAATTCATAAATAATAAACATTTTAAAAAATTATTGCAACCCTAATTGAAGAAAAAAACAACCTGAGTAAAATTTAATCATGCATGAAACTATTTTTCAATATACAATAATGTATTAATTATTCAAAAATTGATACATCGCCGAAATATGTTCAATGATATCATAATAGAAATAACCCTACTAGCGGATTAGCATTAAATTTGAAAAAATATTGTATTAGGAACTCGTAATCTCTTATATACTGCTAGTATACTGCTAGCTCTAAAAAATTATTTTGAGAGCAGTCATGCTAACTTCTACACCCGCTATTAAAAATCGTTTTCGAGGTTACTTACCTGTTATCATTGATATTGAGTCAGGTGGATTTAATGCCAAAAAAGATGCATTGCTTGAAATAGCAGCAGTAACTATCATCATGGATGAACAAGGTATATTAAAACTGGATACCACTGTTCACTTTCACATTAATCCTTTTGAGGGGGCAAATCTCGAGTCAAGTGCTCTGCTTTTTAATAAAATTGATCCCTACCACCCATTTCGTTTTGCAGTCCCTGAAAAACAAGCTATCACAGAACTTTTTAAACTGATTAGAAAGAAAACTCAAGAAGCCGATTGTCAACGCGCCATTTTAACAGGACATAACCCCGCTTTTGATTTGGCTTTTTTAAACGCAGCCGTAGAACGCTGCGCAATCAAACGCAACCCTTTTCACTCATTTAGTTGCTTGGATACAGCGACCTTAAGTGCTCTGGCCGTGGGGCAGACGGTTCTGGCAAAAGCAGTCAAAAGTGTCAATTTGCCTTTTGATCCTGAGCAAGCACATTCCGCTCTCTATGATGCAACTCAAACTGCAGAGCTTTTTTGTGCTATTGTGAATAAGTGGCAAGAGTTGGAGGGTTGGAGCAGCAAGACTGAAACAAGTGTATTTGAGAAATAACATCCTTGTTGTCGCGTAATGAGGTTTAAAAGTGCGCTAATATGAAATTAGCAACAAATATCGAAAAGTGCTCGTCATTGCGAGGAAGCGCAGCGACGAAGCAATCCAGTAGAAAGCGCGTAAAATCAAGGACTTGACGCTTATGAGCATTCTGGATTGCTTCGTCGCTGCGCTTCCTCGCAATGACGAGCATTTTCGCCTATTTGTTGTTATTTCCAATTACGCGACAGTAACTATAGCCAACGTACTTCAAAATACGTGAGTTATTCTTCTACGCAATGCGACGCGAGGTATTCTGCAACACCGGCAGGTGTTGGCTTCATTGCTTTGTCGCCTTTATTCCAACCAGCTGGACAAACTTCACCGTGTTCATCTACAAATTGTAATGCATCGATCAAACGCAGTATTTCATCTGTATTTCGGCCAATGGGTAGATCATTAACAATTTGTGAGCGAACAATACCATGTTTATCAATTATAAAAGCGGCTCTCAGCGCTACTCCAGCTACAGGATGCTCAATACCATAGGATTGACAAATGCTATGATTTATATCGGCAGCCATCGTATAACGAACAGGACCAATTCCACCTTCTTTAATTGGTGTTTTTCGCCAGGCATGGTGAGTAAACTGCGAATCAATGGAAACAGCAACTACCTCAACATCGCGAGCCTTAAACGCATCGATATGCTTGTCCAAGTCAATCAATTCAGATGGACAAACAAAAGTAAAATCCAATGGGTAGAAATAAACCACGCTATACTTATTTTTTGTTTTTTCAGCAAAATGATATTCTTGAACAATTTCGCCATTACCTAGTACTGCTGCCACTGCAAAATCAGGGGCATGACGACCAACTAAAACACTCATGACTATCTCCTCGGGTAAAATTAAATTCCGCGCAGGCACTTGGATAAAATTGTACGCCAAAACGCGGTATCAGGGGATAGATTATAACCCCTGCTAGGAATAAGTCAAAGCGCACTATGGGATATCATAGTCGCTGTCGCGTAATGAGCTCAAAAGATGTGTAGCGTTCGTTTACTTTCATTTTATCCATGGAGTGCGATGGGTATATACCTCTCCAGTTGTCTCACCAAATGTTCATCAGTGCCTGCAATATGCCAATTATTTGACCATAGCCCTAATTGAGGGATATCAAAATCGTTTTCTTTTCGTGAGCGATTTTCTGCAAAATGGCATAAAGTCTGCATATCCTGAAATCGGAAACTTGGATTCGGCAATCCTTGCCATGTGCTTGGAAAATAAGCTAGGCGATAACCGTAATCAACAAAAAATCCAGCCTTCCCTAGCATAACAAAGGGCTGCTCATACTTAAACTTCTTCGCATCAAAACGTGTGTTTTCAATATACACTGAGGGTTCTTGCTCTGAAGAAAAGGCAGGCAAATAATCTCTTAATTTAAGGTTGGTCATCCATGACTCTCTAGGTTATTAAAACTTAATTACATTTGTCGCCACGTCCTGTACTATACAATCAGAAATACTCGTTGGGCTTTTTGGGCTCTTTGTTGGCGGTGCTAAAAAACTCATCGCTAACCTAGCCGCTAAATCAGAGTTGTTATTTTGGGCTGGCGCGGACACTAGTGTCTTTCGTATATTTAGCTCGGCAGAGAGTCGTGACGCAAAAGTCTGCATCAGTGTCAGCTCGCGAAGCGGCTCAGCTGGGTTGCTCATACAGTCTACTGCTTTTTTAAAAGCGGCCTCCAATGTATCCAGCTTAATATCTTTTGCATATTCAAATACAATATTAAGTATATTGTTAAGGGCTTTTCTATTTGGCTCAAGATGACAATGGTATTGAGTCAAGCTCTCCTCATCATAACGTTGTGGTTTTTTCGTATTCTCATTCCAGTAGCCGCTACTTTGCTCTCCTGATGCGTATTCATCACTCGCCTGGGAAATATCGCCCTCGCACTCTTCGATAATAATTTTTGAATTTTGAGTGCCAATACATTCTACAATGGAGTCGTAAAGTGAATCAAAGACAGAATAAAAAATCTCATGATCATCGCCGATGTTATTAATATCTGCGCCGTGCTCAAGTAGTTTTTTTAAAAATCCAGTATTTGCACCATATTGCCTTTCTATCTGAGTAAGCGAGAGAGGAGAAAAGCTTATGCTTTGACAGATGTCTTCGTCATCATACTCTCTGGGATCCTCTGCTTGCTCATATTGAAAGAAATAGCGAATTAATGAAACTTCAAAACCGTCTATATCCAATTCCAGTGGATATTTATATTCATTAATCAGAAAGAGCGTAAGAGGAATGAGATGCTGGTAAGATAAGGACATATCCCATGTTTTAGGAATGAGTGCAGAAATGAACTCGCTTATATCTACCCCTCTACTATGAAATAACTTGAAAACTGCCCGTAGATTGTTTTCCAGTTCGAATACATTTTCATAACGCTCAACAATGTTTTTATAAGAAATATATACAGAATCCAGATAATCACTATCAATATTCGGGTGAGCTCCTTTATCCATAAGTAACTTAATTACTTGATAGTCTAATGTTTTACTCGTGTAAAAAAAGGGAGTTCTGTTGAGTTTGTCTTTAGCATTAATTGTTATTTGTGTGCGCTCTTCATTGAGAAGACGTTCAATGTACTCACGATTAGCTGTTTCAATTGCTATCGTTAAAGCAGTGGATGCCATTACTGGAGCAGCTGTCGTTCGGTGTGACCGCCTTCTCTGCCTCTTCCCTTGCTCGGAAAAGGTTGCTCCTACTTTTGCGTGTTGTTTTGTTCGTTTCACTGCTTGTTCTGAATAAGCTGTTTGATTTATTTCTTCTCCGGAATATTCTGAGCGCGTTCTTTTAGACATTGTGATGACCTTGTAGGTGGTTAAAGTTAAATTTTAGTTTGAAATTTTAAGGTGCAGAGTATAGCTGTTGTTGCATTTTTATGCAAACTCATTTTAGCAATAGGTTTGTAAGAGGATACCCCGCTTCCACAAGGGAAGAGGGGTTTTTATCATCGGAAGGTTATTGTGCAGCTGCTGCAGCAGGTGCAGGTACTGAACCAGGCAACGGAACAGGCGCTGGTGCCGCAGTGGGAGCAGGCACGGTTGGCATATTCGCTGCCGGAGTGCTTGCTGGCATAGATGTTGCAGGGGCACTTTCTGCAACAGGTGTAACCGTCGTCGCAGGAGTAACAGTAACTGTTGTATTTGCTGGCGCAGGCGAAACAGTGACCGTTGTACTTGCAGGTACAGGAGCTATCACTGTCGGTGCAGCCGCAGGCATAGCACCACCACTGGCCGCCATTGCTGCACTTGCAGCTCCCAATGCCGGATTAAACACAGACTTACCATTAATCATAAACTTATCTTGATCAAAAGTAGCTGCAAACTCGTAATTATCACCTTTTTCAAGCAATAAACCCGCTGCAACCCAACCTTGCAATTGTGCAACAGCACGTTGTTGCGCTGCGGTGACTAATGCTTGAGCATTATTAGCATCGGAAGAGAGAGCATGGCTAAGGGCTTGCATATTGTGAAGAATGGAGCTTTGCAAACCATCTTCGGCAATAACTTTTGGCACGGATAATTGAACATCTGCCTTTATTCCACCCAGTATATCAGGAATTGTTATACGTGGGTTTTTTATTGGCTTACCATCCGTTTCCTCAAGCAAGTTGGGCATACTGATATTCAATTGTCCAGTGATATCACCGTTAGGCGTTTGTACAGACAATGGCATCACAGACAATTGCATACCGCGAGCAATAATTTTGAAAATCAATTTTTGCTTGCGAATATCTCCTTGTTGGACAACGACCATATTATTTTGTGCTTGCATAGATTGTGAAAGTTTCTTCAACTGCGCTAGAGGTGCTGCATTAACATTGGCAATATTAATGCCTAGCTTCGCAGGGCCATAAGTAACGCCGTTAATTGTTAACTTATCCAGGCTAAAATAATTTTTACCGCTGACCAAGCCATCTTTTTCTTCGGATGAGCTCTTATACTCAGCTTTTGAAAGAGAAAATAAGATCTTCTTAGCTTGATTAACAACTAATGAATCTACGCCTAAATGAATATCACCTAGCCATAAGCCTTGTGATGTTTTCTTCAGATTAGACTTCCCACTGAGATTTTCAAGGGTAATCATGTTATCAGCATGTTGCCAGCTTATTTCTTGCACAGAAGAGTGAGAGGAAATATGAGTTACTCCTGAAGAAACGGTAGCTCTAGTTGACAAACCTTCGAGCGTCATTCTCATTCCTGGCGTCGCAGGATCAGTAATGTTTAACTCAGGAATATCAAACCCAACTGCTACACTGCCAAACAATTCAAGGAAAATGCTGTTTTTCAATAAGTCGGTCTGCTCAACATATTGTTTAAAGAATGCTTGTTGATCTGCCGGAACAGTAATCTCTCCTGCTGCATAGGCCTGACCTATGCCAATAAAGTGCTGAGGCAAGTCAATGATGAAAGGACCATGCACAACAACTTCATTTATTTCAAAATTTAACGGTTGATTTGCCGTTGCAGTCTTCAATGTGACAGCAAATTTCATCGTGGAGGTAAACCAGCCACGTTTGTAATCAACAATCTGAACAGAAAACGGGCTAGTTGAAGGCCATTCTAAAATGAGTTTTTTGATGCGTTTTTCCGCAACAAAACCCATTGCGCCGGGAAGGACAAGGAAAAAAAAGACTAAAAAAACAACCAAAACTGACAACCACTTTTTCATAGATATACCCTTTTCCTTTAAGTACCAAAGAGGATTAGATTGTAGCAGATATTTGAAAAATTAAAATGAAATTTTTTCTATTCATGATAACGCTGAATACTCGCTAAAATTTCCTGACGTGCCATTTCAGCATTAGCCCACCCATCTATTCGCACCCATTTGTTGGCCTCAAGATCTTTGTAATGTTCAAAGAAGTGGGTAATCATCGAGAGTAAATGGGGCATTACATCTGTATACTCACGCATAAAACCATACATAGGTAACAGTTTCTCGGTCGGTACAGCGAGAATTTTAGCATCGGTACCTGCTTCATCTGTCATCTTTAACATTCCAAGTGGGCGTACCTTGACGACTGAGCCTGAAATAAGTGGAACAGGGGTAATCACAAGCACATCAACCGGATCACCATCTTCTGACAACGTTTGTGGAACATATCCATAATTACAAGGATAAAACATGGCAGTGCTCATAAATCTATCCACAAAAAGTGCGCCAGACTCTTTGTCAACCTCATATTTTACAGGGCCGCTGTTTGCAGGAATCTCAATAACTGCATTGACCTCATTTGGTGCTTTGTCGCCTACTCCAATTTTATTAATACTCATTTCACACTATCTCCGCTCACTGGTTTTAAATCTGTATTCACTGCGATACGTTCATCAAAAACGAAACAATCGCCGTCATAGTAAGGTGCGCCCTTGCACTTGTCAAAATAGTTTAAGATTCCTCCTTCAAGCTGATAAACCTCTTTAAAGCCATGCTGCAACATATAAGGCGCAGCCTTTTCACACCGTATGCCGCCAGTGCAAAAAACGACCACTGGTTTTTCTTTATCTGAAGATGAAATTTGTTCAATAGCAGAGGGAAATTCACTGAAAGAGCTAATATTCAGTTTAATTGCATTGATAAAACTTCCTGAGATATATTCATAGTCATTTCGAGTATCTATCACTATCACCTTATTTTGATCCATCCACTTTTTAAAAACCTCAGGCTTGACACTGGGTGCGGGATATTTGTCTGGACGTATATCGGTTTGCTTCATAGTGATAATTTCTTTTTTTAATTTTACAAACATTCGCTTATATGATTGATGCTCACTTTCACTGTATTTAAATGTGATATCAGAAAAGCAAGGCTTATCTCTGAGAAAAGCCTCAAAAGACTGAATCGCTGCAAATTCAGCAGCCAACATGATATTAACTCCTTCAGAGCTAAGCAAAATGGTTCCTTTTATTGCTTGTGAATTACAAAATGTCAATAATTCAGTTTTTATGCTGAGCAAGTTATCTAAAGTAACAAATTTATACCCACTAATATTAGTAATCATAACTACACCCACTTTACTTTTTCTTAATTTGCTGAAAAATAACAAATCTATTACAATATACCCGAAATATGAGATGCTTCAGGTATGTGAACTTTAAAACCAAGTCGAGATCACGAGATGGATTGTATATTCTGCAAAATAATCAATCAAGAGCTAACAGCAATTATTCATCATGAAAATGAACATTTAATTGTTCTCGAGGATATTGCTCCGAAAGCGCCGGTTCATCGTTTAATCGTTCCTAAAAAACATATTGCGACGCTCAATGATCTAAACGCTTTAGACTATGATATAATTTCCAAAATGTATGCAGCTGCGGTTATGATGGCGAAATCCTTGGACGTTTCAGAGAACGGTTATCGATTAGTCACAAATTGTAACCATGATGGTGGGCAAACAGTTTTCCATATTCATATGCATTTTATGGCTGGAAGGGTGTTTCACTGGCCCCCTGGTTAAACAAAGAATATATATACCCAAGACACTTCAAAAATGCTAATTTCTGACTTGTTCTTTTACGCCAGAGTAATATTATAAAAACTTCACAATATGAGTAACTATTGCTCGTTTTTATAATATTACCTGACA